>JAGBXE010000074.1 GCA_017629455.1 Kiritimatiellia bacterium | reverse complement strand
TGTCGTAATCAATATCCGCATAGTCATGCACTACTTTGTGCCGGACACCCGCAATACCTTTCCAATCTATTTCAGGGTTTTTAGAGGCGAACTCACGAGATATGTTGTTTGCAGCCTCTCCCATTATCATGAAATTAAAAAGAATGCTTTCGGTTTTAGCTTCATTTTGCCGCAATTGATCGCGGCTCATATCCGCGCCAACCTCTATAATCCGTTCTATCGCTCCTAAAATATGGCGAACCCGAGAATCATCACGATAAAGCGTGGGATCGGTCATACAGGCACCGCCTCCTTACAAACACGATTGGCAAAGCCAAGCGACTGAGGAAGTACTCGCGAAGAAACTAAATCGACTCGAGTACCAAGCAATTTCTCATAGGCAGCCGACATCGCGCATTCATTACGCCAACTATAACCGTCAGGCTCCCATTTCACCAAAAAATCAACGTCACTTTCCGGCGTTTCCTCTTTACGTGCACACGAACCGAACACCCAAAGCTTTTCGGCTTTGTGTGCCCTTGCGATAGCGTATATCTCATCACGTTTCGCACGTATCTCATCAAGCATGCACATACAAGTAGTAATTCATCCTTAAAACGCATTTATTATATCATTTTTACATCGTTAATGATAGGCTCGAAAATTTTAATTGATATTGCCGCGGTCCTTACTTAGGATTCCGCGGCTCCTCTTTCCAACCGTGCTTATGTGCCGCGGCGAATAAAAAGTTTTGGGCGCGAGCTTTTAAAGCCCGCGCCCAAACATATTCAACGAGTTTTCGTTAAGAAAACCAATTAGACCCCGCCGCGGCCGCGAAGCGAACCGTGCGAAAGGAAGCCGTCATACTTGCGCACCAAAAGATGCGATTCCATTATACGCAGAGTATCAAGAGCAACGCCAACGATAATGAGAAGTGACGTGCCGCCAAAGAAGGAAGCAATCGCCCAAGGAATTGACATCCAGCCCATAAGGATCATAGGAATAAGTGCAACAATCAAGAGCCCCGAACCGCCGATGAGCGTGATTTTCGTCATCATATCGTCGAGATATTCAGCCGTTGCACGACCAGGACGGATGCCAGGAACGTATGAGCCATCTCTCTTGAGGTTTTCTGAAATATCGATAGCATTAAACTGCGTAGCAACCCAGAAGAACGCGAAGAACAAAATCATAAGCGCGTAAACGACCATGTGAAGCGCAGTAGGATTCGAGAGATCCTGGGCAAAGCGATTGAGCGCACCTGAAATACCAGGCGACGTAGGATCGGTAACCTTCATAAGAAGCGCCGAAGGAATCTGAATAAGAGGCTGCGCGAAGATGATCGGCATAACGCCCGTATAGTTGACGCGCAACGGCATAAACGTCTGCTGCATGCCATACGTGTTGCCGCCTGAAACAGAGCGACGCGTCGTATGGATGGCAACCTTCCTCACACCCTGAGTAAGGAGCACCGTGCCCATAACAACGAGCAAGAAGAATACAACCACGACAGGAAGCTCGGCAATCGGAGCGGAAGCCTCAACGCCGGCAAGGCCGAAGTAACGCTCCCAAGCGCTGATAATAGCTTCGGGGAGACGCGAGGTGATGTTGATCATGATGATCAAGGAAGCACCGTTGCCAACACCAAAGGACGTAATCTGATCGGCAATCCACATCACGAAGAGCGAAGCGGAAGTCATGCCGATAACAGTCATCAAGTTAAAGCCAAGACCGGGATTGACAACAATCTCATGGCCTGCAAACGCCTGACCGAGCATACCAGGATGCGAGAGAGCCGTTGCAATACCCCACGACTGAACGATACAAAGAACGATCGTCAAATAGCGGGTGATCTGCTGAAGTTGCTGACGCCCAGACTCGCCTTCCTTCTTAAGCTTCTCGAGCGTAGGAATAACGGATGAAAGAAGCTGAATAACGATCTGCGCAGAAATGTAAGGCCAAATTGAAAGGAAGCCTATTGCGCACTGACCTAAAGCACCGCCTGTGAAAACTTCGACCCAATCAAGAAGACCGCCAGCATTCGTTGCACGCGCATTCTCGATTACATTCTGTAATGCCTGCCAGTCGACGCCCGGGGTCGGAATCTGGGAAATAAGACGGCACACAAACACTAAACCAAGCGTAACGAGAATTTTCTTGCGCAATTCCGGAATACGGAACGCATTGGAAAAGCCCTTCATCATTGCCATGATTACATTTTCTCCTTAAAAAAGACAAAAAACAAACGAATGTTGCGGCGAATTATACCAAAAACGCATACATGGCGCAACCGCCCTTGCACAATTGAAAAAGTTTTGATATAATTCGCGCCAATCAACCCAAGGTGGGATACTCAAGCGGTCAACGAGGGCAGACTGTAAATCTGCTGGCTACGCCTTCCAAGGTTCGAATCCTTGTCCCACCACCATTCCACAATACATCTATGAAATACGAGATTATTGCCGCCGCTATTCTAGCGCACGGCCTCGTTTCTTTCGCTTTAGGTATAAGCGAAGTTAATCCCGAGCGCTATCCCGACGCAGACACCGTCCTAGTCGACGAAAAAAGTCGCGTCAAATACAACCCCGATGGCACGTACGAATTGACGAGCGAGTCATGGACGAAAATCCTGACAGAAAAAGGCCGTCGCAGCGAAAGCGTCTTGAAGCTTGATTATTCAAAACGCTACGGCGAAGCAAAGATCGTTTATGTCGGAGCTATTGGCACTAACGGTATTGAACGCACGATCGACGTGTCAGCAACGACAAAGGAGTCGACTGACAATTCATCGATGAGCGCTAATATCTACGATCCGCTCGACCGTACGATTGTCTGCACAATACCAGGGCTTAAGACAGGCGAAACGGTGCATGTTAAAACGCTTCGCAAAGCAACTAAAGCTCGGTGCGAGCACAAATGGGCCGATATTTCCGTAATGGAATGGACAATGCCAATTGTGCGCTCTTCGTTTGAAGTTGTTGCGCCCGCCGAACTCCCGCTTAGACGAATTGCAATCCGCAATCCTCTCGGTAATATCACCTCAGAGAAAAAGCTTCTTGACGACGGAACTACCTTACATACGTTTACAGCAACAAATAGCCCGCAAGCATTCCCCGACCCAGATATGCCTACACTTTACACACAAATACAAAATGTGCGTGTATCAACTGCCGAGAATTGGGAAGAAATATCAAAATGGTATTGGAACCTATGTGAAGCGCACCTCGCAAAAACAAATGCCGCGATGGCGGCGAAAGTTGCCGAACTTGGCGCGGACGTACGCAAGATTTTTACGTTTGTTTCGCAAGAAATCAGGTACATGGGCCTTACAATGGAAGATACGTCGCCCGGCTACGCGCCGCACGATGTGGACATAACATTTGACAACCGTTACGGCGTCTGCCGCGATAAAGCAGGGCTATTAGTGGCAATGCTTACTATGGCCGGGCACAAAGCATATCCCGTTCTGATCCACGTCGGGGCTAAGCTTGACCCAGAAGTTCCCCAGCCATTCTTCAACCACGCCATTGTCGCGGCGGAAGTTGACGGGGAGTTTGTTTTGATGGATCCTACTAACGAAAACGCTAAAGACTACCTACCTTCTTACGAAAGCGACAAGAGCTACTTGATTTGCCGCCCCGAAGGTGACTCGCTTAGAACTTCGCCAGTACCTGATGCAAAACTAAATGCCGTCAGCGCAAAAACAAAAGGCGCCCTTTCGCGCGACGGTTCACTTTTTATCGAAAGCGATGTTTCCTTTGACGGAATAAACGACACGATGTACCGCGCTGCGCTTGCGAGAATGACACCAGAAGATCGTGTTAAATTCTTTTCGCGCGTTGTAAAATCTCTCGCTGCAGGAACTGAACTTATAACCTGCTCCGTTGAGCCTCGCAATATCCGCCAGACCGACTCTCCTCTACGCGTTTCGTTTAAAGCGCGCCTTCCTGAAGCATTACTTAAAGGTGCTACGCGCAGCGAGCTAAATGTGCCTTTCGTAACGAAGAGCCTTGGGTTTGCCAACTTCCTGTTATCGGGCAGCACATCGCTTGATAAGCGCCGCTTTCCTCTCACGACAGATTCGACCGCCAGCGTCAGCGAATCGGTTGAAATTGATCTTGGCGGCGCAGTAGGAAAAGTTGAAGATATGCCGCCAGATGAGACAACCTCTCCTGGATACAGTTTCTCGCGGCAATTCTCAGTTACGAACGATACGCTCTCGGCTGTTCGCACTATGAGCATTTCGAAAGTGGAATTCTCTCCAGACGAATACTTATCGCTTCGCGAATCAATTAAAGCAACTGAAAAAGCGGAGCGCCGCAAAATCGCTTTTACTTGCGATCCTCTCGCCGATGCGGATACGCGAATATTATTTTCGTCAACTGAAACCGACATCTTTTCAGACAAAAAATGGACGACTGTCCAGACGACAGTTTCCGAAGCTCTTACTTACCAAGGTAAGCGCGATATGGCAGAGATGAAATTCACGTTTAATCCTGCCGTATCAACTATCGAACTTGTATACGCCGTCGTCAGCAACAAAGACGGCACAGTTAAGAGCGTTACGCCACGTGAGAAAAATATAATGGACGCATCGTGGGCCGCGTCAGCCCCGAGATATCCTGCTTCAAAAATTCTCGTAGTAAATCTTCCCGGAGTGGAAGTCGGCAGCGTAATTTCCTATAAAACCATACGGACAACCACGAATGCGCCAGCGTCGTTCTACGGGTCTTATCTTTTCGACTCGCAAGAACCTCTCAATCGCCGCATTGTGCGCATAAACGACTATCGCCGCGAAGTTGTAAATCCAAAGCGTATACCTTCCGAGCCGGGGCAGCCTGCCGAGCATCTCTGGCGCGACCTTGTAACCATCAGCTCAAACCGCTTTGAGAAAATCAACCTCAAAATCCGCCCGATAGTCTCAAACATTCTGCCGCCCCCCTTCTCTATCCGTCAAGCGCGCGACTGGATGGCCAAGCACGTACGCATAACTGGGCCAAGCTTATACGAACTCCCCCTTGACCTACAACTCACCGACCCCGAAACGGTACTTAAAGAGCGTTATGCTACGCGCTTAGATTACGTGCGCACACTTTGCTCGCTTTTGCTTGGCGCAGGCTACGAAGCAGACGTAGTTCTTTCTGCTCTAAACTCTGGCGCATTAGCGCAGGAGCGCGAACGGTCGATGCGCACAGCTCCAAACCTAAGAGCATTCTCGCATGCGCTTTGCCGCGTCAAAGAGAAGACGGGAGGATTTTTAGGATTTGGCGCCGAAGAAAAAACCTTCTTTATTGGCGCCGAAAATGAGTACTCACCGCTCGGCGCGACCGCCTATGAAAATTCTGACTTCTTTGACCCATCTGACGCTTCCTTTGGAATTGTCACAGCGCCACAAGCTGACCTTGCCGAAAAAGAACGCGAAGAAACTGAAATCGTTTTGCGCGAAAACGGTGATGCCGACATTACTGTCAAAACGATTTTGTGGGGAATTGACGTAGGCCCATTCCGCAAGCGCTACGCCGAAATTCTCCCCGAAGAACTAAACCGTCACCACCAGGCGGTTCTCGGCGCAATATCACAAGCAGCAACTGCAACTGCCGAACTTGATGCCGACTTTAAATCATACCCGGCAACGCGCACCGTAAAATGCTATGTACCAGGGTATGCGTCTATTGCCGGGGACACAATGACGCTCAAACTGCCTCAGTTCATTTCGTCTATTCCTTCTTACACTGGACGCGCACGTCAAACGCCATTTACAGTAGCAGAAGCTAGCGACACCTCGGAAAAAGTAACAATCCAATTCCCCGAAGGCTATACGTCAACCGAACATCTACCTGAATCGTTTAGTTTTGAAAACCCGACAAATCCCGACACGCCGTGGCTTAATTGCACCGTTAAATCGTGCATCACCAACAACTGCCTTAAAGTAACTATCGAGCGCAACATTCCAACCAGGACCCGCTCGTACTTTAAGCCTGATATGATGGAACTGGTGCGCGACCGTTCGCGCATTGCCAGTTCCCAGAAAAGCCGCACAATAAGCGCCCGCCGCCGTTAAGCAACTTTAACCGCGGCAGGCACTATTTCTTATTAGCGGCTGTAATCGCTGTCGATTTTTGAGAGATCGCCGTTTACGGTAATTCCGCCATCGGCAACGATTATTGTGCCATTAAGATAGCTCGACTCGTCCGAAGCAAGGAAAAGCGCAATCTTCGCAATTTCTTCGGGCGTACCATACCGGCGAAGAGGCGTTCTCAACTTAAGAAAGCGCTCTTCGTCGAATGAGGAATTTTCAGGATTCGACTGCCTCATCATAGGCGTCATAATCGCCGCGGGCGAAATACAATTTGTACGCACTCCGTAACGGCCGTACTCAACAGCGAGCGACTTCGTAAGCTGAACAATGGCGCCTTTAGTAGCCGTATACGCATCACAGTCGGGAATGCCGATTTGCGCGGCAGAAGAACCGGTATTGATAATGGAGCCGCCACCAGAGGCCATCATAACGGGAATAGCGTATTTTGTAAAGAGATATACGCTCTTTAAATTTATTCCGATAATACGATCCCAATCAGCCTCGGAAATGTCGGTTATCTTGCCGTCATGCCCCGTCCAGAAAATGCCTGCATTATTGTAAAGAACATCAACGGCTCCAGCGGTCTTAACTACATTCTCGACATCGGCTGCTGAAGATACATCGCAGCGCACAAACGCTCCGCCAATTTCAGCTGCGGCCTTTTCGCCCTTCTCTGCGTTTATGTCCGCAATAAAAACGCGCGCGCCTTCGGCGGCAAAAAGCTTAGCTCCTT
>JAGBXE010000073.1 GCA_017629455.1 Kiritimatiellia bacterium | reverse complement strand
GGCGAAGCAATCTTCTAAAGTCTCCTAGCCCGTAATCCCTAAGTGGGCAACGAATAACGCACATATGTTTTATCTCTTATTCCCCAACCTTGATGAAAGGTCACGCTTTATCGCAAAAATGAAAGAGCACGATGTAATGGCGGTCTTCCATTATCTGCCCCTTCATTCGTCAGAATTCTTTACTAAGTACATAAAAACTCACGTTCCTTCAAAGCCTACCGACGCTGCGCTTCCTAATTGCGATAGATACGCCGACACTCTCGTACGCTTGCCGCTATATTGCGCTCTCGCGCCCGATCAAGATAAAGTCTTAGATGCGCTTAAAGCCTCGCTTAGCTCTTAATAAAACTAGGCAACAGCAAGGCCGAAATTAAAAGAAGCGCTGAAAACCGACTGAAAGCGTAAAGGCTGCCCATTCGCCGCCATCAAGGCAAAGCGCCACGTCCGCATCAGCGCGCAAAGACCACTCTTCCGTCAGATGCCAAAATGTGCCTGTGCCGATTTTAGGCCCTACCTGCCCACCATCGCTACCTAACCAGCCACGCGCACCCAAGGTAAAAAAAGGATCAAAAGAAGAATAACCAAAGAGCCTATTGTAAAGCTCGGCTCCCTGCCAATGCCACAAGCCTTGAAGAGTAAAGCCGGCCATATTCTCCATACTAGCGGCCTCGCACTCAACAGCGATAAAATCACTACAGTATAAGCCAGATCTTAAAGACGCGCCTGCGATAGTGCGCATATTGCCTGAGCTTGCCTGCGGTAACGTCATTGCGCCAGAAGCACCAATATAAAAACTCGGCAATTCAGAAACTTCTTCTTGCGCCCAAGCATTATTCTGCGCACAAAGCAAAAACAGCAGAACAGCAAATAGCCTTGGCAAACGCTGCTTAAACTTGCTGATCAAATTTAACATGATCATTTAGACGAGCGCTTATCACCAGGCTGCGGCGCGCCAAGATCGCTAAGCTTCATAGAAATGACGCGCGAAACGCCCTTTTCTTGCTGCGACACACCGTAGACAAGGTCGGAGCCGGCAATCGTGTGCTGATTGTGGGTAATAATCAGGAATTGCGACTGCGAAAGGAACTCTTTAAGCTGTTCGACAAAGCGCCCGATATTCGCATCATCAAGCGCCGCGTCAAGTTCGTCAAGAAGACAGAACGGCGCAGGCTTAATCATGAAGATGGAAAAGAGAAGCGCGACAGCCGTCATCGTGCGCTCGCCGCCGGAAAGAAGCGTCACCGACTGCGGGCGTTTACCTGGAGGACGGGCGATAATATCAATGCCGCACTCAAGCGGATCTTCCTCATTCTCCAAAAGCAACAAGCGCGCCTCGCCGCCGCCAAAAAGACGCGTAAACATCGTCTGGAAATTCTTATTAGCCTGCTCAAACGTAGAGCGGAACATATCGCTAGACGTTGAGTTTAAGTTGCCAATAAGTTCTAGAATCTGCGCCTTGGCGGCTAAAAGATCTTCTTCTTGCGCCTTCTCGCGTGCATAACGCTCTTCGAGTTCGCGGCACTCCTCGACGGCAACCATATTAACTGGCCCAAGCGCAGCAATTTCAGACTGAATTCTTGCAACCCTGCCTTCAAGCTCCTCATCGGGCGGCACAACGCCATTCTCCCATTCAGGATC
>JAGBXE010000072.1 GCA_017629455.1 Kiritimatiellia bacterium | reverse complement strand
TTAGCTTTCGCTCTCGCAATCATCTTTTTAGTTGCGCTGCTTTCAGGCTGTGCGCGTAATGGTGCTACATCTAGTGCGCCGCCTGCGCCCTATGAGCCAGTACGCATCGATATTTCTGGCGAGCGCATGACGGTGTCAGTTTGGAATAGGCAATATGTCTACGACAGTTCCATTTTCCCCGTTGCCGTAAAGACTGCTGGGCGCGAGGTTTTTTCTGCGCCTATTGCCTTGCACGCAAAGTTTGGAGAGAAGGAAGGCGTTTTCCATAAGTGGCAATATACGTTTTTACGCGCCGATGAACGTAGTGCTCAGGTGCTAGTTGCCGCGCACTGCGAGAACGTAATGATAAACAGCGCTCTTACGTTCCACTACGACGGTTTTGTAAAGACCGATCTTAAGGTGGTTCCATACGGCTATCATTCTCTCCATGTCTGGATTCGCGACTATGATCCGACTCTAACTAAATTGTGGTTTGATGTCGACCTTACTAAAGAATCTTCAACGCTTTTCCATTTCTGGCCAAGTGCCGATTCTGCGCAGACTTGGGCGCCAGAAATACTTAATTCCGCAGAAACGCGCGAGCGTGATCTGCCGTTTAAGCCCTACATTTGGTGCGGGTGGGAAGATGGCGGCTTAGGTATTTCGTGCGAATCGGACGAATCTTTCGAGCTGGCTAACCCCCGCAAGTGCATTTCCGTTAATAAACTTTCCGATCGTACGCGCATTAGATACCGCCTTTTAGACAATATGCCTAAAGCGTGGAAGGGCCGCCGCGACCGCTGGGAAGACGCGCTTTTGCCGGTGTGCTGGTCGTTCGGGTTCCAGGCTACGCCTGTTAAAGCCCGCCTTACGGGCGATCCCGATGTTTACCGTAGGCTCCACATCTACGAAGTCGATAAGGCTAATATCCTTACGAGCGATATTGCAGAACGCTTCGGGAAAGCGGGCGTAAGGTACGTTGTTCTTCACTCGACATTCTCACGCGCAGAAGGCTACGGCATTATTGGCGATCCTAAGGAATTTCAGGCTATCGTCGACCGCTTCCATGCCAACGGTGTTAAGGTGCTAGTTTATTACGGCTATGAGTACCCGACTATCATGCCCGATTGGAACGAAAAGTGGCGCGATTACCTAATTCGCACGCCTAAGGGCGGCGCGGAGGGCGGTTGGCAGGCCGAAACGCACCGCGCATATCAGAGCTGTTATAAGAGCGGTTGGGCGAAAGATGTAGAGGAGAATATCTACGAGATTGTCGATCGATACAATCTTGACGGCATTTATACAGACGGTATGTACATCCCTTGGGAGTGCGCGAACGAAAGGCATGGTTGCGGCTGGCGCGATAGCGAAGGTAAACTTCATGTCACATACCCGATAAGCGCAGTGCGCGACCTTGCCGAGCGTCTTTATGAGCGCATCCATGCGCGCGGCGGCACGATAGATGCGCATCAGAGCGCGTGTATGGTAGCGCCCGTTCTAGCGTTTGCCGATAGCTGTTTCGATGGCGAGCACGTTCAGCAATCTCTTGCAGACAACCTTGCAACCGTCTCTACTGAATCATTTAGGTGCGAATATTCCGGCTATGCCATAGGCCTGCCTATGTCGTTTATCGCCTACACGAACGAGAAGCTTACTATCGGTATTTTAGCTTCTATGACACTTGTTCATAATGTTCACCCCGTTCCGCGTGAATTAACCGATCTTCCCTACGTAGCTCGCGTATGGAAGATATACGAGGATCTTAAGCTTGATGAGCGCGCTTTTGAGCCTTATTGGCGCAATTCGATTAAGACGCCAAAGGGAGTTTACGCCTCAACTTACCGTAGCGGCAAGAAAGTTACGCATATCGTATCTAATCTTACATTGGAGAAGAAGTCTGTTAGTTTGCCAGCAAATGGGGCAAGGGCGGCAGAAGAAGTTATTTCAGGTAAGTCAATTCCAGTAGTCGATGGGCGTATTTCAATAGAGCTTGAACCGTTTACGCCCTACCTTATCGACGTGCGCTAGTCATAAATTAGGCTACATCCTCACATAAGGGGGTAGAAAGGTCTTTTTTTATTGGCCAAAAGAGTATGTCTTTTTGGCGTAAAAGATATTATCATATTCGATAGCATATGTTAAAATACATAGTTGTAATTTGGAATTAAGGCTTTAATTAGTAAAAAAGGGTATACAAAATGATTACACAAACATCAATTAGTTATTATGGGTTAAATTACGTTGAACATGCCGAGGCAGATTTCAAGGAGATGAAGGAGCATGGCGTTACGCAAGTCATTCTTGCAGTAACGGAATTTGATTTCGATTTCTGGCGTCCTAATATCCCGAAGATTGTTGAGAAAGCTCATGAGTTGGGGCTTCGTGTTCTTATCGATCCGTGGGGTAACGGAAAGTATTTCGGCGGCGAGCAGGTTTCGAAATTCTTGCAGGACAATGTTGAAAACCGTCAGGTTTCGGCACTTACGGGTGAGAAGCTTCCTTACGCGTGCTTTAACACGAACAGCTACCGCGATTACTTTAAGAACTTCTGCACCACTTTAGCGCGCGAAGCCAAGCCCGATGGGTTCTTTTGGGATGAGCCGCACTACGCCTTCCCCAAGGGCATTGCTTCTATTACAGGCGGTGTCGCCGACGATTGGACGTGCTACTGCCCCGTCTGCCGCAAGCGTTTCGAAGAATACTACGGCTATCCAATGCCTAAATATATGACGAACGACGTTAAGCAGTTCCGCTGGCGTGAGGCGCTCGTCGTTCTTTCCGATACGTCGAAGGCGCTTAAGGAAATCGATCCTAATCTCGAAATTACTTGCTGTGTCCACGCTACGCAGAACGGCTACTACGTTTCTGAATATCGCGGTTACGATAACTGGGATATGGTTGGCGAGTGCCCTTATTTCGACGTCTTCTCAACGACGATCATCAACTGGGCGCTTCCTGAAGATTTCTACCGCGACATTACCGAGCGCACTGTTGCCATCGCAAAGAAGTATGGGAAGAAGTCGGAGCGTTGGTTCATGGGCTACTACAAGCAGCCTAAAGACTGGGCGCAGGTTGCCAAGTGGGTCGACATCGCAAAGGATGCGGGCGTCGATCGTATTGCGGCGTGGACGTACCGCGGCGGTTACGGCACGGTTGTCGGCGCGCCCGATGCGCTTAAGCTTTGGGATACGATTGGTGAAAGCTATAAAAGGGTGATAAACCAGAAGTAAATAGAATATGAAGAATTTATCATTCGTCGTATTAGTGCTTTCGCTCGCTCTGCAAGGTGCGGCGAATGAAAATTCCGTTCCGTTTGAAATAAAGATTTCAGACAGCGCAAACGGTTCTATTTGCAAGCTTGGCGAGGAATGCCGCTTTACTCTTAAGGCAAATGCCCTTAAGACAAACGGCATTCCTCGCGATGCTGTAGTTAAGGTAACGCTAGACAATTTTGGCGAGCGCGTTTTTTCAGAGTGCGAATGGCGCCCTGCGGATAATCCGGTTCTTGAGCTTAAAGGCGTTCTTAACGAGCCTGGATTTCTGCGTGTAAAGGCTATGGCGCGTGCGCAGCCGAAGAACGCACGTTGGGCGCTAGGCAAGGGTAATGCTTGTTGGTCAGTCGGGTATGAGCCCGAGCGCATTAAGCCAGGAAGTGCAAGGCCAGATGATTTTGACGCATATTGGGAAGGTGAACGCGCGCGTTTGCGTAGGGATGTTCCGCTCGATATTGAGGTAAAGCGCATCGATTGGGTCAGTGATTCTGAATTTTCCATTTCAAGAGTAAGCGCTCTTACGTTTGGCGGTAAGCGCGTTTGGGGCTTTATTGTAGAGCCTACAGATAAGTCGGCGAAATCATATCCCTTACATATAAATATTCCAGGCGCAGGGCCAGCTCTTTGCGAGGCACACGCCTGCAAGTTTAGGCGCAAAGGCGAGATTAACCTAATTGTTAATGTTCATCCTTACGAGCCTCAGCGCATATATGATGATCAGAAGCGTAGTTATGACGAGCAGAATTCGCGGTGCGCTAAAAAATACGGCGGTGGCGATTATGCCGTTGCAGGCGGTGGAGTTATCCGCGAGGAATTTTTCTTCCATGATGCTATTCTTGGGATTGATAGGCTTGTTGATTGGGTGGTAGAGCATAGAAAAAATGTCGATCACTCACGTATTTGGTATTCTGGCGGCAGTCAGGGCGGTGGGCTTGGCATAGCGCTTTGTGCGCTTAACAAGTCCATTTTAAGGGCGTGCTTTTACGTTCCGGCACTGACCGATCTTTCTGGGTATGTGGCTGGTAGGCAAAGCGGCTGGCCGCTTCTTGTCGAGCGCATGAATACGCCCCAAAAGAAGGAGATCGCAAAGGCGATTGCTCCGTATTTTGATGCGGCGCACTTTGCTCAGCGCATCAAAATCCCCGTAATGGTCGAAGCGGCGTTTTCTGATACTACGTGTCCGCCGCCTTGCGTGTACGCGGCGTACAATTCGCTTAAGTCATCAGATCGTGCTATAAAAAATTCAATAGGCTGCGGCCATAGCGGCTCTAAATCAAACCGCAGCGAGATGCTTGATTGGCTTAGGGGCTCATGCGCTCCGTCTGCCGCGAAAATTGGCGCATTTAAGCCTGAAAGGGTGGTTGTAAGCTCTGATAGAGCTCTTCCTTTTAAGGGGCAATTATTCCGTCTAGGCGAAGAGCTTGCTCGCGCGATATCGCGTACAACGGGGCGTAGCTGTGAATCAAAGCGCGAGATAGGTGCAAATAAAGTTGCTCCCGGCACTATTTGCGTAGGCCCTACCGCCGCCGCGCGTGCAGCAGGTTTTGATGTTTCAAAACTTCCTGCATTTGGGTATAGAATCGTAGTTACTAATGGTGTAGCGTATATTCTTGCAAAGACCACAACAGCTTGCGCGTCCGGCATTTCCGATTTTGCATCGCGTTTTCTCGATTACCATTTTATAACGTTTGACGGCGAAGATCCTTTCGTCTATTCGCCGCTGATTACAGTTGACGATTGCGATTTTACTGTCGTTCCTGAAATATATTATCGCCGCGTTTATGGCGTCGATAAATGGCGTAAACAGCCAAAATGGCGAAAAGACTGGGTGATGCGCCATCTTCTTTTTAAGACTGAACTGATCGAAGATGACGCTGATCCTAAAGAGAAGATTTCAACTCAAACTCATTCGTGCCATAGCCAGTTTGATTACGTACCGCCCGAGACGTATTTCAAAGATCATCCCGAATATTACTCTCTCGGCAAAGACGGCAAACGCCACGGCACGCGCAACAGGCGTTCGCATCTTTGCCTTACCAATCCTGATGTAGAGCGTATTGTCTGGTCGAATCTCGTTTCGTTTGTCGAGAACGACAGGCGTAATGATCCCGTCAATTATCCTTGCATATACGACTTCAGCCAGATGGATGCTGCGCCCGATTTCTGTTGCTGCAGTAATTGCAATGCAGTCGCACAGAAATACGATCGCTTGGGCGGGCGCAAAAATGGCGGTGATGCAGGCCTTCAGCTTGAGTTTGCAAATCGCATTGCGCGTAAACTTAAAAAAAACTATCCCGATTTGAAGCTGCGCATCTTTGCGTATGTCTCAACGGAAATTCCGCCTAAAGGTTCTATTAAGCCAGAAGACAATATTATAATTTGGCTTTGCGATCTTTACACTACTTCCGATCACGAAGTGCCGCTTGAGCACCCTGCAAACGCCGAGCGTTTGGCGATACTGCGCGACTGGGCGAAAATTGCCAAGAATATCGAGATTTGGGATTATATGCTTTATGGCGACCAATCGTACTTAAAGGGCGGCCATGGAGATTTTCCTGAAATTAATATTGATGCGATTAAATCGGACGCGCTACTCTTTCGCGGGTATGGGATTAATCGCCTTTTCATGGAAGCGGAATATCGTGGTCAGCCGTTCCATGAGTTGAATCTTCATGCAATGGGTACTCTCTACGCCGATCCCGATGCAGATTTAGATGACGTTGTCGAGAGATACTGCCGCATTTACGGCGCAGCCTCTGGTAAGATGCGTGATGCGATTAATTTTCTGCGCGCGCTTCAACTTTCATCGCCCGCATCAACAACAGAAAAACTACGTTGGCACAGGCGCGATTTACCGTGGCTTACGGTCGAAAATTTAGAGCGCCTAAGCAAACTCTTTTCCGATGTTGCCGCCATTACCGATACTCATGGCGGAAAAAGGCGCGCCCATGATGCATTATCTTCAGCTACCAATAAACTTGAACTTTTAAAGAAGTCGGTAACAGGCGATGCCGAATATCTTTTTGCAGTCGACTCATTTTCGCGTGCGAACCTTTGCAAGGTCGTTGACGATGCTACTGCTGCTGGCGCTAAGGCAATGGAGATACTCCACCGTCATCCCGTTGATGTTAAAACGCCTATTCTTCCTAAGATGCCAATTCTTATAGGCATTTACGATTGGGATACGAAGGGGAGTGTTAAGTTTAAGTTTACTCCAGAAGAGTTTAACGCTTTTAAGTGGTATAAATTAGGTGAGGCAGATGTGCCTTATGCCGGTACTTTGTATCTTAGCCCAGATTGGGGCTCTACCATCGATTTAAGAAGTTGTTATGCAAACGGCGACGGACTCCCGCCTGAGTATAATCGTTTTGAGATTTACGTTAGTGCAAAATTCTGGGAAGGGCGGCTATTATTCGATCAGGTAAAACTTGTGCGGAAAATGGCTGTTCTCTCAAAGTAAGGTGGTTGAATAAAAGGGAGATATGTAATATGAGGCGAAGCAGCAAATTCTTTTTGCGCTGGGCAATAGCTGTGTGCGCACTTTGGGCGTTTAATCCGCTTTATTCTGCCACGATTGATCGTGTAATCATTCGCCAGCAATGGCCATGGAATGATCTTATAAGAGTTGAGTACAAATTAAGCGCCGTCGAAAGCCCCGTCGATATTGCTGTATCGCTCTCTGTTGATGGCGCACCTATCACCGCTCAACCCGAAGCTTTTCGCGGAGCGCTTTTTGCAATTCCTTTGTCGGGCGTTTTTTCGTTCACAATTGATTTGTCAAAGTCTTCTGCCAATAGGCTTAGGAGAACCGACAATCTTAAAGTGGAGCTTTCGCCGGTAGCAGCGTCATCATCGTCCATGTTCCCGCTCTATAAAATCTACGACCTTAATACGGGAGCAAGCGAAGATGTAACAGCTGGTGAAATCGCAAGCGGGCTTAGGGGCTTGTGGTTCGAGGCGACATCTGGTGGGCCTACGCTTAAAGCTGGAGAAGATAATGTTGCCGCAATTACAAATATTGTGTGGACGGGCGTTAATTCAAATGTTGCATACAAGACAAACAAACTTGTTATGCGCTATTTGCCAGGGGAAACGGCCGTTGTAAATCTCCTTAATCGTAAGGACACGAAAGGTTCCATAAATTACGACTATTACATTGGCGTATATGAGCTTACACAAAAACAGTGGGAGCTTATTTATGGCTCTAAGGCCGAATGTGAGTGGGTGGACGATTTAAAGCCAGTTAATAATGTTTCTTACGATTCAATTCGTGGCGCGGATGTTACAAATTATTGGTCGGCGATGGTAGGCGGCAATGCGCCTCACCCCGATTCATTGCTTGGAAAGCTTCGCACCCTTACGGGCGGCGTCGCTTTCGATCTTCCGTCACGTGCGATGGTCGAGTATGCAACTCAAGTTAATTCGCTTTGGAGGTTTGCCAATGACGGTAAGGCGGTTAATAATGATGCCGCTTGGAACGATGATTCGCCATTTGTCACAAACCATCTTTCAAAGGTTAAGGTTGATCCTAACTTGCCTGGCACGTATGCGGGTAATGCTGGGGATAAAGGACCAGCGCAAGTTGGGTCGTTTGCCTGCAATAAGGCAGGGCTTTTTGATACTATCGGCAATGTGCGTGAGTGGTGCGTAGATTGGCACGCCGCGAATATGAAACAATCTAGCTACACGGCTCTCAAAGGCGCGGCAAATGTTGATTTAGACAAACCTACTCTTATTCGTAGCTA
>JAGBXE010000071.1 GCA_017629455.1 Kiritimatiellia bacterium | reverse complement strand
GCGGTGGGATTTTTTTTATAGTAGGTAGCAAGATTCGCCTAAAATTATATTATACTATCAAGTGTGGGGCCTAAAAAGGAGGAAAAGCTATGGTAGTCGTTAATAGTGTAATTAGTAAGTGGTTTGCAAATGCGGGGCTTGCGCCGTTTACGACAAAGGTGGCGTCGGCGTCGGCGTGCGTTATTCTGCTCGCTATCGGATGTGTGGTTCTTGGTGCTATAATGGCTATAGCGGTGCGCCACTTCTTGCTTAAGCGCACCGATTCCGTTGATTATAAAGGTAAACTTACAGTTCTTATACGCGTTTCACGGTATTTTCTCTTTGCGTGGATATTTGCCGCCAATCTCCCAGATGCGCTTCAGGCGTTTCCTGATTTGGTAGGGCCTATTTCGCGCGTTCTTGATGTGGTAGCGATAGTTCTTTGCGCGGCTATGCTTTCATCTTCCATCACGTGCCTTAGTTCGGCTGCGTGCGCTTGGTCGAAAGGGCGCATACTTGCTTCGAAAACGCTTTCCCAGATGCTTAAGATACTTATTTGGTTTACAGCGTCTATTATTATGGTTTCAGCGCTGATGGGTAAAAGCCCTACATTTGTACTTAGCGGACTTGGCGCGCTTACTGCAGTTTTGATGTTGATTTTCAGAGATTCGCTCTTAGGTTTGGTGGCTGGCATCCAAATTTCGCAAAATGATATGGTGCGCATTGGCGACTGGATAACGATGGCGAAGTATAATGCCGACGGCAATGTTATCGATATTGCCCTTACAACGGTAAAAGTGCGCAATTTTGACAATACAGTAACAATGATCCCATCGAGCGCGCTTATAAGTGACGCGTTCATCAATTGGAGATATATGTCGACATCAAAAGGGCGCCGCATTAAACGCCCCGTGTGGATAAGCGTTACGTCCATTCGTGAATTTAGCGAGGAGGATTGTGCGCGATTAGTTGAGCAGGGGCTCCTAGAAATTGGCGATCAACCAGTTTCCAACCTAGCGGCGTTTGAGACGTGGCTTGGACGGATGCTTTCTAAAGACGAAAGGATTTCTCAAGAGCTAACGTGCATGGTGAGGCAGACGGAAGCAGGCGATACCGGCATTCCCGTCGAGGTTTACGCCTTTACCAAAACCCGTGACTGGCTAGAATACGAGAAAATACAGACCGATATTTTCGACAAGATTTTTGTGGCTGTGCCTAAGTTTGATCTTCGCATTTATCAGCGAACGGGGGATAAATTCCAATAAAGCGGCAGTATTTTTGGTATAATAATAATCGTATGAATTTGTTAAAGATTTTATTTGGAACAAAGAACGATCGGGAGCTGAAAAAGCTTTGGCCGATAGTGCGCGAAATTAATCGCATTGAGAGCGAGTACCAGGCAAAAAATTTCGCCGATGAAGATTTTCCTCGTATGACGCAGTCGTTCCGCGAGCGCGTTGCGGCGGGTGAGTCGCTTGATTCTATTTTGCCCGAGGCTTATGCGCTTGTTAAAAATGCCTGTCGCCATCTTGTTGGCACTACCGAGGAGGTCTGCGGCAACACCCTTACGTGGAACATGGTGCCGTTTGATGTTCAGCTTCTGGGCGGCATAGTTCTTCACCAGGGCAAGATAGCTGAAATGCAGACGGGCGAAGGTAAGACTCTTGTCGCCACTTTGCCGCTCTACCTTAACGCGCTTGCCGGTAAAAACGTTCAGCTAGTTACGGTCAACGATTACCTTGCGCGCCGCGATGCTACGTGGATGGGCCACCTGTACAAGTATCTCGGCCTTACTGTCGGTTACATTCAAAACTCGAT
>JAGBXE010000070.1 GCA_017629455.1 Kiritimatiellia bacterium | reverse complement strand
TGCGCACTATTATCACAACAGCAACACCGAGCATGATACCGAGAACTGAAACAAGCGTTATCGCTGAAGCGACTGAACGTTTTGGTTTAAGATACTTAAGAGAAAGAAATAATGGAAAGCTCATTGTCAACTATGCCCTTTTCAGCATCAAGCAAAAATAAGATTCTAACGGAAAATTAGAATTTTTTATAATTATATCATAATCCCATCTATGATCTTCCAATTGATCGATAGAAAACTTTCCACAAGAAAAGCCCGCGGCTCGGTGCAGTTTCTACGCGTGCAGTCCTAGGAGATTTAGCCTCAAGAAGTTCACGCACAGCTTCTGGGGGTTCAGCACCCTTACCAACTGAAATTAGAAAGCCGACCATTGAACGAACTTGCTTGTATAAAAAACCGTCGCCGCGCACAATAAACGTATATCTGGGGCCTACCTTCTTAACATCAAAAGAAAATATATTGCGGACAGTTGAATCAAGAACACGGTTTGGATTTGCCGCGAAAGAAACAAAATCATGACGCCCGACAAAATAAGAAGCTGCCTTGCGCATTGCGTCAATATCGAGTGGGCGGTGGCAAAATGACCAATAAGGCGCTAAATGCGGCGGCAAAATATCTGCCTGATAAAGCTGATAGCGATATTCCTTACCAAGAGCGGAAAGCCTTGCGTCAAAGTCCTGCTTTGCGTAAACAGCTCGCAAAACGCGAATTGCCGCGGGAAGACGAGCATTCATAGCCCGTACAAGATTTCGCGGCGGTATCGGCTTTGACAAATCAAAATGCGCGACAAAACCTTTCGCGTGAACACCAGCATCGGTACGTGAAGAACCGAAAACTCTTACATGCGAGCCTTCAAGCGAAGTAAGAACATCTTCGACAACTTGCTGCATTCCGATGGCATTAGTTTGAAATTGCCATCCAGAATACGAAGTGCCGTCATACGCGATTATCGCCTTGTACCTTCTGACCACGAGATCTCCCGAACCGGCCTTTCGACAATGCTGCCCCTGCTATAAGCATAATAAGACCAGGCAAAAGAAAGACTTGATAGCGCTCGGCAGCGCGTTCGGCCTCTTCATTCTGCTCTCTTGCAGCTACAAGCCTAAGAAATCTACGGTAAATGGCGCCTAACGTAGTCTCAGCCGTGCCTGCGGTAGCAAGCGGAATATACCTTCCCTTTGAGACTTCCGCTATTGCCTTAAGCGCCCCTTCTTCAAGCTTAACTTTAACTGTCTCTCCTTTAAACTTAAGATCGCCGCGCCCCGATTCATCAGGCAACGTTGCACCGCGCTTAGGATCGCCTATGCCGACAGTAAAAATAGGTATGCCGCGCTTTTTGGCAATCTGCGCATTGTTGAGCGCCTCGCCGCGAAGATCGCCACCGTCTGATATTATGATTATTGCGTTATGGTCATCGGCAGCAGGATCAAGAGCATCAAGAGATGCACGTATCGCAGAGCCTAAATCCGTCTCACCGCGAGGAGCCGACTCGGGAGATAATTGTTCTAAAGCGCCGCGCAAGAATGATCTATCAGTTGTAAGAGGACAAATAACTACACCTGTTCTTCTAAAAGCAACCAATGCGCAACGATCACCGGCTAGAGAGTCAACTAGATCGGCAACATCAGCTTTGGCGCGCTCAAGCCTATTAGGGCGCACATCACGAGCAAGCATAGAACGAGAGACGTCTATCGCGACAACCACATTTCTGCTTCTAACTACCGTCTGCTCAGTTGTCCTGCCCCATTG
>JAGBXE010000069.1 GCA_017629455.1 Kiritimatiellia bacterium | reverse complement strand
CCGCCGTTCATGCAGAACTTTTCCCAAAGTTCCCGTACTTTCTGCGCTTGCAGATAATCCGTGTTCGGCGGCGGATAGCTGTCCAAATACACAACCTGTTTGCGGAATTTATCGCGGCGTCTGCCGATCGTAAATGCGGCTATGTAACAACCGTTGAGGTATATGACGGGGAAAAGCGCTTTTCTACCGGCTACACCACGCCGCCAAAGACGCGCCTGGAAGAAATCTATTCAAGCATGGCCGAGAACGGTTGCACCGACTGCGTAATGGAAGTATCAAGCCACGCTATCGCCCAAAACCGCGTCGGATTCGGGCGCGAAACGATTTTCGCAGGCGGCGCATTCACCAACCTTTCGGAAGATCATCTCGATTACCACAAAACGATGGATGAATACTTCCGCGTCAAGCTATCACTCGCTGAACACATCGCCGAGAATAACCCTGGCGCACCTTACGCCGTATGTCTCGACGGCGAAAACGGAAGCAAAATGTTTGAAGCCGTGCGAAAGCTCAATTTAAACGTATTGCCCGTAACGGCTGAAAAGCCCGAATACGACTTAAGTGACCTTCCTCTTGCTGGCGATTACAACAAGTCGAACGTCCTTCTCGCTGCCGCGCTCGCGGGCGCTTCTGGTATAGGGCGCGAAACAATTCAATCAGTGATCCCGACGCTAAAACCCAGATGGGGGCGGCTTGAACTCGTAAAAACCGAAGCGTCAGATGCCGACATCTACGTCGATTTCGCGCACACGCCAGACGGGCTTGAAAAAGTGCTAAAGGCCGCGCGCGGCTTTACACGCAATCGCTTATGGGTGGTGTTTGGAGCCGGCGGCGACAGAGACCCGATGAAGCGCCCACTAATGGGAGAGGCGTGTGCATCATTGGCCGACAAGCTTGTTGTAACGAGCGACAATCCGCGAAGCGAAGAGCCAATGGCTATAATCTCTCAAATTATGGCAGGTGTCACGCGCGCAAATCCTAAAACTGCCGCACACATTGAGGTAGATAGACGCGCTGCCATTGAGTACGCGCTTCAAGAGGCGGAAAAAGGAGATGTCGTAATCATCGCAGGCAAGGGGCATGAAACGACGCAAGAAATTGCAGGGGTTAAATATCCCTTTGATGACCGCGAAATTGTGCGCTCTGCAAAAAAGTTTTTGGTATAATCACTAAATAATGAAAACAGCACTCGTCACCGGCGGCGCCGGCTTTCTCGGCAGCCATCTTTGTGCGCGGCTACTCTCCGAGGGATACCGCGTAGTCGCACTTGACAATCTCTATACGGGAACGCTCGGCAACATTGCCGAATTTTCCAATTCTGAACGATTCTCTTTCATCGAAGGCGATGTTACCGAGCTTGATCTTGATGCGCTTGATAGCGCAATTCAAGGTGCCGTAGGCTCCGCACTCAAATTTGATGAAGTTTACAATCTTGCGTGCCCGGCCTCTCCTGTCCACTACCAATCCCGCCCGACCTTCACAACACTTACTTCTATCCGCGGCATTCTTCTCTGCCTTTCGCTCGCTCGCCGCGATGGAGCTAAACTTTTGCACACATCCACGAGCGAAGTATACGGCGACGCTCTCGTGCATCCCCAAGCAGAACATTACTGGGGCAACGTAAACACCATCGGCATAAGAAGCTGCTACGACGAAGGTAAGCGCGTAGCTGAAACGTTTGTAGCCGACCACATTCGCGAATTCGACATCGACGCGCGCATGGTGCGAATTTTTAACACTTACGGCCCGAAGATGCACCCTCAGGATGGGCGCGTCGTATCAAACTTCATTATGCAGGCTCTCCGCGGCGAAGATATCACCGTCTACGGCGATGGTTCGCAAACACGCTCGTTCCAATACTGCACCGACCTTATCGACGCTTTTAGAGCGTATATGGAGCTACCTAAAGATACTGTCCGCGCTTTCGCAAATAAACACGGCCTTGGCGCGCCTGTCATCAATACCGGCAACCCCGGCGAATATACGATACTCGAGCTCGCCGAAATGACGCTTCAGATGCTCCCCGGAACTGCTTCAAAAATAATCTATCGTCCGTTGCCAGGAGACGATCCAAAACAAAGGCGCCCCGACATAACGCTGGCAAAGGAGCTTCTCGGATGGGAACCAAAAGTTCCACTCGCTGAAGGGTTCGCCAAGACTATCGAATATTTTAAGGGAATTTCAAAATGAATAGCATCGCTTTCTGTGGTAGCCTCATTGTCGATGAGGTAAAAATTATCAAATCATGGCCCACACAGGGCATGCTTGTTCAGATCGAGTCACTCTCGCGCGCGGTCGGCGGGTCAGTCTGCAATACAGGCATCGATCTCAAAACTCTTGATCCATCGATAGATGTAAAAGCCATCGGCAAAGTCGGATGCGACGATAAAGGTGATTTTATTGTAAAAACCCTTTCCGCTCGCGGGCTGGATGTAAGCGGCATTGAACGTGTTAACGGTACGCCAACATCGTTTACCGATGTTATGACAGTTGCTGGCACCGGTGAAAGAACATTCTTCAATATGCATGGCGCCGATTCCATGCTTAAGCCGAGCGACGTTAATCTTGCATCTCTAAATTGCGACATCCTTCACTTCGGGTACATCCTGCTCCTGGACGGAATGGACGAAAGCGATTCAGAGTACGGCACCAAGGCCGCACGGCTTCTTGCAGAGGCACAAAAAGCTGGAATAAAAACTTCGATTGATGTCGTAAGCGAGCAGTCCGAGCGTTTTGCGCGAATTGTAAGACCAGCGCTTAAATACTGCGATTACGCCATTGTAAACGAAGTCGAAGGTTCTCTTGCTACTGGTGCTGACAAATCTGATATACGCGCCATTTGCGAAGGGCTCCTCTCTCTCGGCGTGCGCGAACGCGTAGCTGTGCATTGCCCCGAAGTCGGTGCGACAATGAGCCGCGAAGGCGATTTCACGCAAGTTCCGTCACTTTCCCTTCCGCAAGGTTGGATACGCGGCTCTGTTGGCGCAGGCGATGCATTTTGCGCAGGCATGCTCTATGCGATAATGAAAGGCCTTTCGCCCGAAGAATCGCTGCGCCTTGCTTCTTGCACTGCTGCGTGCAATCTTTCTGCGCCCGATTCAATAAGCGGAGCTAAGTCACTTGCTGAGACAATGGCTCTCGACAGCCAATTTCCACGCCGCGCATAAATGATGCGAACTAATTTATCAATCCTCGCGATCGCGCTTTTTGTGCTGATCCCTACGCTTGCTGTTGCCCAGTTCCCCGAGGGCGCTCAGGCATCGCCAGAATTTCAGCGCTTTCAAAAAAAGGCTCAGGCTAAGCTACTCTCTCTCGACCCAGCTGCACTTGCAGAGCTTTTTCCAATAGCACTTGAAGCTTACGAAATTCATTTGCGAGCCTCTCAACGCGAAGAAAAACACCGCAAGGCTCTTGCAGCAAAGGGGCTAGCAGAAGTGCCGCCCTGCGCAAGCGAAAGATACACACCCGATACTGGCGGTTTTCTAAAAAGCCTTTCCTTTAATAAATACGGCGAAATCTATGTCGACCGTCGCTTTATTACGAAATCAGAAATGAAGACCGTGCGCAGGCTTGAGGCATGGTTCAGAAAATGGTTTCCCGATAAAACAGTAAAGCGCAAAAAACAAACTGCAAAAAAAGAAGGCAAACAATCAGTTGACGCCGTACCAGTTTTTTCGGGCTTCGAAGACGAGCGCTACCAAGCACACGATGCGCTTATAGTAAAGCTCGTAAAAGAATTCAACGCCGATAAAATGTCGGCTTGCGGGGGCACTCAGCAGCAGGCGGTCAAGATTCCAGAGCTAAATGCCGCGCTCGTTAAGTCGCACATGATCGAAGAGTCAGGTGGAAACGGCCCTAGATCGATCGCCGCGTGGAAGGTAGACCCCCTTCAGGTAAATGTTCCCGGCGATTGGGGCGACGAAAAAAAACTTGTAGGGCTTAACAAGCCGGAAAAGCGCAACGAAGGCTCGCTTGAAACAAACATTAGGGCCGCCTTGCGGTATTTGTCGCGCAAAGGATTTGGCACTTCCGCTAAGCCCGCGGCAGAAACGCCCAAAAGCAAGTTTTCAGGTTGGCTTTCAGCATTGCGCCGCTACAACGGCCGCCGCGACAGAACCGAGACTGACCGCTACTACAGCGATGAATACGCCGACAAAATAATGAAGCGCGCCAACAATCCTTCGATGTTCGTTCCGATTGAAATAAAGCTCGCCCCTAAAAACACCTCTGACGCGGAAAGCGCAAAAAAGTAAATTATGGCAGTCGACATCGATCTCGAAGCATCGCTCGGTGATCCTGTTGTAGGAATTGACGAAGCCGGGCGCGGACCTTTAGCTGGAGGAGTTTACGCGGCAGCTGTATATGTGCCGATTAAGCTTGCATCAGAACTCCTTACCGGAGAATGGCGCGGCATTAACGACTCGAAAAAACTCACTGCGCGCCGCCGCGATTTACTTGCTGAAACAATAAAAGCAACGAACGGCTGCATATGGGCGGTAGCAAGCGCTTCACCAAAAGAAATCGACGAGATAAACATACTGCGCGCTACTCATCTGGCGATGAAGCGCGCGGCAGATACCGTAGCTAAAGCGCTCAATCTTACAGCCCAAAATATGAATATCTTAGTTGATGGGCTTGCAGTTAGCACCTTGCCGAACGCAATGAATGTTGTTAAGGGCGATGCAAAGTCGCTCTTAATTGCGGCAGCCTCAATTCTCGCCAAAACAGCGCGAGATGAGGATTGCATGCGCCTTGAAAAGCTTTATCCTGGCTATGGGTTTGCAAAACACAAAGGCTACCCAACAGCGCAGCACTTTAGCGCCCTAGCAAAGCTAGGTCCTTGCCCCGAGCATAGGCGCTCATTTGCACCTGTAGCGCAATCTACGCTACCTCTCTTTGATATAATACACCCATGATACAACGCATTGCACTGACGGGCGGGATAGCCTGCGGCAAATCGCTCGTGGCGAAAATTCTCGCTGATAAAGGAATTGAAACGATCGATGCTGACGACATCGTCCACGAGATTTTGCCGGACCCTGACGAAAGGCGCCGCATCGCCGCGGAAGTATTCGCAGATCCCGAAAAACGCCGCGCCCTAGAAAGCCGATTGCACCCATTGGTGAAAAGTAGAATAGACGAATTTCTTTCTTCATCCAAAGAGGAAAGTATCCGTATTGCTATAATACCGTTACTTTTCGAAACACACTGGGACGCAGAATATGATATAATATGCACCGTTCGGTCAGACAAGTCGTTACAAATCGCTCGTCTGGTTGAAAAGCGTGGTTACACGCGTGAAGAGGCCGATGCGCGGCTTGCAGCTCAGCTGCCAGTCGAAGAAAAGGCCGCAAAGTCCCACTACGTAATCAACAATAACGGCTCTGCCGAAGAGTTGACTAAGCAAGTGGTTAAATTCATCGAATGGCTTAAAAAAGCAATCTAAAGGTATCCCTTAACTATGGCAGAAGAATACGATGTTTTCGCAGGAGCTGTAAATAAAGGCAACGCCCCCAGCAAACAGCATCAGGAAGCTCCCGCCGCCCAGCCCAACAAGCACAAATTCCACCGCGTTCGCAACGGGGGTAAAAATTTCAACCGCCCTCAGGGGCAAAAGCCGAACCACTCCCCGATACGCGGCGCCAACGGCGAAGAATCTGTAAATCCCCTTCTGAACGCGCCTCTTCCTTCCGAGCCTGCAGCCGCCGAGCCGGAAGCGGCGGCAAACCCGAACCGCAACCCTGACTTGCCCGAATACCGCCTTGCCGATATTCAAACGTGGCCCGCGCCCGTAGTCGTTGAGCGCATGATGCCTGGTGCCGACCCAGAAGAACTTGGCTCCTACCGCAAGCATGAACTTATCTTCGCAGCTATTCGCCGCTACATCGCACAGGGAGGCGCTGTACGCGCAAGCGGCTGCCTTGAGATCGTCCGCGAAGGTCACGGCTTTTTAAGATCGTCAAAGAACAACTTCCTTGCCTGCCCTGAGGACGTTTTCGTCACTCAGCAGCAGATTCGCCGCCATGCTCTCAGGACTGGCGATATTGTTGAAGGGCCAATTCGCGACCCGCGTGACAAAGACCGCTTCTTCTGCCTCGGCAATGTAATCGCCGTTAATGGCAAGGAACCATCGGTAGCTGCTCGCGTCATTCATTTTGAAAACCTTACAGCTACATTCCCCACGCGCCGAATCATTCTCGAAACGGAAGCAAACGAATTTTCCACGCGCGTAGTCGACCTTTTTACCCCTATCGGTTTCGGTCAGCGCGGAATGATCATTGCTCCTCCGCGCGTTGGAAAGACTGTACTTCTACAGAAAATGGCAAATGCCATTTCCGCCAACCACCCCGAGGCAATCTTGATAATTCTTCTTATCGACGAACGCCCTGAAGAAGTTACAGACATGCAGCGCAATACGAAAGCTATGGTCCTTTCGTCAACATTTGACGAAGAGCCGCAGCGCCATGTTAATGTGACGGAGATGGTTCTTGAAATGTCGAAGCGCCAGGTCGAAAACGGGCGCGATGTCATCATTCTGATGGACTCTCTTACCCGCATGGCCAGAGCCTACAATACCGTCCAGCCGCACTCCGGCAAGATTCTTACTGGCGGCGTTGATGCGCTTGCTATGCACCGCCCGAAGCGCTTCTTTGGAGCGGCACGCAATATTGAAGGCGGTGGCTCGCTCACCATTATCGCAACCGGCCTCATCGATACTGGCTCTCGCATGGACGAAGTCATTTTCGAAGAATTTAAGGGCACGGGCAATATGGAAATTCTTCTCGACCGCAGCCTTGCCGACAAGCGCATTTTCCCCGCTATCGACATTGAGAAATCCGGCACGAGAAAAGAAGATCTTCTTCTCGACCCGATGGAGCTCGAAAAGACTTGGGCAATGCGCCGCATCCTCGCCAATGCAGGAAACGAATCGGCCATGAAATCGGTTCTAAATTCGTTGAAAAAAACGAAATCGAAACCCGAATTTTTAATGGCATTCAATCCTGCATCAAAGATCTAAACGCAATCGTTAAATAAAACTACGTTTTTTATTAGGCCGCTCGTTGCCTGCAACGGCGGCTTAATGATTTTTCTAGCAGAGATGTATTACCCTATTTTGCAAAACATACGGCTCTTAATTTCATCGATCCGCCGCTCTGCTGCCTTGCGCCCTAAATCATAAACTCGCTGCATTACATCGCGATCATGGCACACGCGCGAAATTTCCAGCGGCTCATCTGGTGAAATTAATATTGCCGCGCCCGCTTCAACTCGCTCGCTGATGTAGTCTAGCGTTTCATTGTACCAAATGTGACGCGTTTTAAGGGCTTTGTATACGGCTGGAAACTTTCGGAGAAACGGCTTTGCTAAACCTATGCTCTTTCTGGGAAATTTACGGTATCCTTTGGGACGTGTCGTGATGACAACGTTTTTCTGATACCCGATCGACTCGAAATACTTTAGAGGTATGCCGTCGGATAGACCCCCATCAAGGTATATGCCTTCCCCTATTCGCATGGGTCTAGAAACAATTGGCATTGATGCGCTGGCGCGTATCCAGTCGAGAGTATCGTTATCAGCCTTATCGAGTTTCTTATAGACTGGGCGCCCCGTTAAAGCATCTGTTGCGACTAAATGAAATTCCATTGGATTTGCCTCAAAAGCTTTTGTATCAAAGATATCAAGCTTGTTCGGCAAATCGCGATAGCAGAATTGCGCCCCGAAGAGATCACCCGTCGTAAGAAGCGACTTCCATGAGCAATACCGGGAATCGCGAGCGAAGCGCTTATTGTACCGCAAAACGCGCCCGATCTGAGAGCTTTTATAATTACACCCGAAACACGCCCCTGCTGACACACCGATAAGACCATCATACTTTATGCGGTGTTCCATAAAAACATCAAGTATTCCAGCTGTAAAAAGGCCGCGCATCGCCCCGCCCTCTAGAACAAGGCCTATTTTCATACCCGCATCATTCTTCGTATCACTTGTAATCATAGAATTCCGCACACATTGCCCTTTTCACCATTCGCCCGACATTATATCATTTCCTATTTTTACGGACGAAGCGGCGGCGTGGTGCATATTTCGCCCAATGCCGTTGGGCGAAATACATCGCAGGAGAACAAGAAAAATGGCAAGCCATATCCTGCGAAAGAAGGAAAAGGGAAGAGTGAGTGATGGGGGTTAAATGGTCGGACCGTCGGGATTTGAACCCGAGACCTTTTGCACCCCAAGCAAACGCGCTACCAGGCTGCGCTACGGTCCGATTGCAACTAACTTCTAGGCCCCTAATTTATCAGCCTACATTGGGGTTGCAGACAAGTAAAGCCTATTCAAGTTAGGAGTTTCAATTATACCATATCGTGATTTGCCATGTCAATAGCGCAGGCTCCTACGTAATGTTTCGGGAGCACCAATAGAAGAGCAATGCGCTTACCAATTGTAATTAGCCACTTCGCCATTTGAAAAACGCCAGCTGCGAGGCGAGCGCTCTTTAAACCAATCTAAAGGCTCGGCTACATCTCCACCGTTAGCTGATGCGTTGAACGCTGCGGCAAAAGCAGCGCATATCTCGGGTGTAGCTAATGCGCGGCTCCACGAAAGAAAGCATGCCGTATGCGAACGCGAAAGCAAATCTAGCCACTGGCTATTCTTCTCCCATGCGATAGCCCCCGCCGAAGCAAGCCCTACACAGTCGGCATCAATGCAGTAAAAAGTGCCGTGTTGAATTGAGCGCATAGCTAACGAATGAGGACCATTTTCGGCAGTCTGCCGCCAATTCTTACCGCTCGTATCAAACCCAATACGATTTACCTCAAAAAGGCCTGCCGCTAAATGCCCGAACGCGCCGCACCCAATAATAATCATATCATCGCCTGCGGCTTCGCGTAATGTCTTGTACAGCTCGAGCATCCGCTCGGCCGACGTACGACTTCTATCGCGCCAGAGGCGCTTTTGCGAAAATACGCTTTCTCCGATTTTGCCAGGGAAGAGAAACTGCCCGTTAAAATCGTAAACGAGGAAATCGATTTTTACAAGCTTAAAGCCCCACTCGCGAAAACGCTTCATATCGCTAGCAATCTCCGCCATAACTTCTGGAACTGTAGGATCGAACGATTCGGGATGTCCTTCCACCTTCCATGCTTTTGGCGCATCATCCCAAGCGCGCATAGGCCGATACCAAAGACCTGGCTTTGCTCCCAATGCAGCAATCTTCGAAGCAAACTCGCCCATCTCCATACCGAACTGACTTGACGCGGCAAACCACGGCCCCCAACCGCTGTCAAACTTTCCCGTTTTCTTCTGAACTGCCGGCGGCGACATTGGCTGCCAGCCATCATCCATCACTACGAACGGCTTAACTGATAAGCCGCGCGTCACCGACACTACGTACGCGGCATCAGCCAAAAAGTTTGTCGCCGTATTTGCCCCATACGCGCAGTACCAATCGTTATATCCGAAAACAGGTTCTTTCGGCAAGCGAGGATCGGTGCACATCTGCCTGCAAAATGCCTGCCCTGAAGCAAATGCACTTTCGCCCTTCCTACCCAGGCGAGAAACGAGCGTACACGCCTCAAGCGTCCTGCCGGACAGATGCACCCCGGCGCCTCCTGCAGAAACATCGAGATATAAAACGACGCTACTAGGACTAACCGTCCAATGAACTAGCGAATTAGGACGAACCTTTACGCCGTAACCATCAGCACCATATCGCCCAGCAATCATGAAATACCATGCGCTTGAACGCGCCTTGCCTATACGCTTCCAGCCCAAGCCGCACCAATCATCTGAAAGCATAAGCGCTTCATGGGCAAACGAAGCTTTCCACTCAACGCGTACTCCCGTCAGCGCGTCGCCTGGCGATGATACTAAAATGCGCACACCAGCATTTTCATCGGGAGCAAATACAACGCTTGACGTTTTACTACTCCACTTACCTTCTGCGTGCGATAAGAAATTTGTAAAGCCTTCGCCCTCAATGGAAACGCTGGAAGGTACATCAGTTAAATTAAACGCCGCATTAGCAACAGTGGAAGCAAATAAGCAAATAACTGCTAGAATTTTCATAATCGATTTCACAGCGAAAACACCCTTAGATCTGCCGCGGGAACGACAGCTTCAAATGCGCCGCCCTTAACGGATATTTCTTTTCCTTCGATTAATTCGGACGTTTTCTCAAAGAGCCCTGCTCCAGAATTAATGCGCACCTTAATAGGCGAAAACATAGCCGCATCAATAGACTCATCTTCGCCAATATATTTTGTTACGCCGCGGTTATTAAAACACCACAGCCACCAACCAGTCTTTGTGCGGTTAGCTCCGTAGAGAACATTGCCTTCAACCTCAAATGGGAAATACCGACGCGTAATGTCTGCGAGAAGTTTCTCCACCTTCGGGAAACGCCGCTTACCTGAAAATATATCAAAGGGAGCTGCACTATCAAGAGGCGGAAGCATTTCGGGACCGATGCGATGAAGCTCACCACCATTTTTCTGATACTCGGCAAGGACATCTTCAAATACAGATGAATCACGATATTCACCGGCTAAAATTGCAACGGGATATGATGAAAGAGCGCGAGCAAAATCCTCCTTCGGTTGACGCGAGTCGGGACCTAAAACATCGAACATCATCGGTATCT
>JAGBXE010000068.1 GCA_017629455.1 Kiritimatiellia bacterium | reverse complement strand
TGCCTCCTCTGCCGTAGCGACGGCCACCGCCTCATACCCGCGACGCTTTAGCGCTTCTACAGTTTTTTCAAACATGGCATTTCTCCGAAAGGTGATTCTCTTTAATTAACGATTGCCGCCCCTGCCAAAATCTTTCTGGCGGCGGCCGAGAAACGATTTATGACCATGGCGTTTGCGATTGGTGCGATTGCGGTTGGCAGGGTGGACCCACGCTGGCTGGGGCAAACCCTGCCCTTGGTGCCCGGCCTTACGGTCTGCCGCTTCGGAATGGTACGGATGCTCACGCTCAACGGGAATCGACTTGCGCAAAAACCGTTCAACCGCCTTGAGCTGACCACGCTCTTCAGCTGAAACGAATGATATCGCTATACCTGACTCGCCAGCGCGCGCCGTGCGCCCGATTCTGTGAACATACGATTCACTCTCAAGCGGCAGCTCCATATTTACTACGCAGCTTACCTCCGGAACATCTATCCCGCGAGAGGCAATGTCGGTAGCGACCAAAACGCGAACATTGCCGCGGCGAAAACCGTCGAGCGCGCGCATACGCTGGTTCTGCGTTTTATCGGAATGAATCGCCGCGCATGGAATCTCCTCGCGCTGAAGCTTACGGCACACGCGGTCTGCGCCGTGGCGCATCTTCGCGAAGACGATAACTTTCGACCATTCCTTGTGCTCTTTGAGAAGATTGATCAGAAGTGAATCCTTGCAACCCTTGTCGACAAACATCACTTTCTGATTGATGCGCTCAACTGCGGGAGCCTCTGGCGAAATCTCAACGCGCACTGGATCGCGAACTAACTCCGAGGCGAGTTGCGAGGCAGCAGGCGGCATTGTCGCGGAGAAAAACAGCGACTGGCGCTCAATGGGCAACTTGGAAAGTATGCGCCTAATATCGGGCAGAAAGCCCATGTCGAGCATGCGGTCGGTCTCGTCCAGAACGACGCTCTCGATATTATCCAAATAAACGTGACCTTGCGTCATAAGGTCCATAAGGCGGCCAGGGCAGGCTATTACCACATCGGCGCCGCGCTTAAGGTCTTTAACTTGGCCGAACTGGCTTACGCCGCCAATAAGGCAAGCAAACTGCACGCGCGCGTGCTTAGAGAACATCCGCACATTCTCGGCAGTTTGAACTGCCAGCTCACGCGTAGGCGAAAGGACTAAAGCGCGCGGATGCCCGGGCTTTGCACGCCTATCCGAACGCACAAGCTTGTGCAGTATTGGCAGCATGAAAGCAGCGGTCTTGCCGGTGCCTGTTTGAGCAATGCCCACAATATCGCGCCCTTCCATAAGAGGGCCGATGGTCTTTTCCTGAATGGGCGTGGGCTTTTCGAAGCCGGCATCGGCAACGGCCTTCTGCAGCTTCGAATCAAGACGCCCGAAAACACTTCCTTCAAACATTTCTTACTCCCGCCACTCTGCTGGCAATGCGCCGATAACGGCGTCAACAACTTCTTCAAGCGTCATATCAGACGAATCAATTTCAATTGCCCCATCCGCTTTTTTAAGCGGTGCGCATTTACGCGTAGAATCGATTTTGTCTCTCGCAAGAAGCGACGCTTTAACAGCTTCTTCCGATTGATTGGCTATACCCTTGTCGACCTCCTCCTTTTGACGGCGGCGAGCACGAGCTTCGGCAGAAGCAGTAAGGTAGAACCTCGCAGGCGAATCAGGAAATACGGCCGTTGTTATATCGCGCCCTTCAATGACGAGATCGCCATAGCTGACAAGACTGCGGAGAATCGACGTTATTCTCGCGCGCACTTCAGGGACAGTGGCAACATGCGAGGCGTGAGCGTTGATTTCAGGCATACGAATGCGCTCACCAGGAGCTTCGCCCTTAACATAATACGCTATAGCCCCATCTTCGGCCCGGCACTCGATATCGACCTTGGACGCAAAATCGGCGACAGCTGCAGGAGACGACGTATCAACTGCGTTTTCGAGGCACTGCCACGTCATAATGCGGTAGAGCGCACCTGAATCGACATGAAGAAACCCAAGGCGCTTGCCGACGATTTTAGATACGGAACTTTTGCCTGCTCCGCTAGGTCCGTCAATAGCAATAACTTTGCTCATGATTTCGTAAACTCCTTTTCTATAACTATCTTTTCTGGCGCGTCAGTTCTTTTCACCGACGCGCTCTTTTATGCAAAACTCCTTAACGCGCTTTGGCCATGAATTAAATAGATTGTCAAGTTTGTAGGGGCGGCCCGTGCCGAGAGTTTCGGGATATTTAATAGCCTTTAAAATCCATTTCATGGCCTCCTTGCTGTCGCCCTTCATAAGGGCTTCATCGGCAAGCGCTCCCAAGGCCTCATGATAAATTGACATAGGCTTTTCGCCAAGCTCAGAAGGAAGAGTATCGATCCCTTCAAGGAAAGATACAGCCTCGGCATACGAGCCTGTTTTCACGAGCGAGCGCGCATAATTTAGTTCAATGCCAAGGCGGCCAGGGAAGCGCTTTGCATAATCTTCAAGGACGCGCCGAGCTGAAGCCCAATCATCCGATGCGATATAAGCCGCGTAGAAGGCAAGGCCTACTCGCCACGAATCATCAATCTCTTTTGCGCGCCTTACATCCGCAAGCGCCTGTTCGCCCTTCCTGCGCGTTGAACGCATAATCAATGCGCCGACTTCATCGATAGCGTTACCGCACTCTTCAAGGAGCTGGTCCGCCCTGCCGTTGCGCCCATGCGAAGCACAGAAAAGCGCCTCTTGGAAACGGAACTTCCAGCAACCGGTCTCCTTGCTTGCCCACGCAAAAGCAGGAACGCTTTCGCGGCGGAAGGCAAAATCAAAGCCTACGGGAAGCGCCATTGCCGCGTTAAGGAGCGCTTTGGCCTGAGCTTTATCGCCGGCCTTATGCGCAAGAAAAGCGGCACGCGTCACAGCTATAATTGACTTTGGCGCATATGCATAAACTTTTGCCGCGTCTTTATATAGGCCCGAAAGCTCGTACCAGTTGCCAACTTCTACAATAACGCGCTCAGACAATTCGCACTCCATCTTTGCAGTAAAGCTGCGCCCGCCACAAAGCTCAAGTTCTCTAGCAAGAATGCTGTTTACCGGCATTTTCTTGTACGCTTCTTCCGCGAACTTTTTGGCCGCGGCAACGTTACCGGAAAGACGATTAGCCGCAATAATAACAACGATTGCATCTATATTTGCGTCATTCACCTTGAGCGCATCTTTCGCTAACCCAATTGCTTCATCCCATGCGCCTTCAGCAAGCGAAATGCGCGCACTGGCAGCAAGCGCGGCAGATCTTAATGCCGGCGAATAAGAGGCTAGGCCAAAGCGCTCGCGCGCCGTGGCAAGATCGCCCATATCCCAGTGCAAGATGCCGTCTAGATAATTCGCTTCAAAGTCGAACGTGTCGATTGCCAGCGCCTTATTTACGAGAGGGAGAGCCTCATCGCTCCGGGCCTCAGAAATGAGAAGCGTCGCGAGCGCATTAAGGGCGTTAGCAAAGCACGGGTCTTTCGCCAATGATGCGCGGAACGATTTCTCCGCATCCTCTGGCCTACAACCGCGAGTGCCGCGCATAATCTGCTGACCGTGGATAAAATGCCCATAAGCCGACTGCCAGTCGAAATCGGAAGGCATCTCAACAGGGCGCGGCTTAATATTCTTTTTAACATCAAGCTTAGTAAAGGCGCTTTCCTCGCGTATTACCGCCCATGTCTCGTCGAACGAATCGGTTGAACCAGGAACGAACGGCGAAAACTTGAAGGGCGACATATAATGTTTGCCCTGCGGCTGAATAAAGCACCTGCCCGACTGAAGCTCTACGTAAGGCCCATCGCTGTCGGTAAGAAGCCCTTCCCAAATCGCCCCCTGCCTAGAAAGCCCCCACATCCATATCTTGCGGCCATACTTCATATCCATGCGGTTGATGTGAAGCGCGCCTGCGCCGAGATGCGGCCACCATGCGCCAAGATAACGCGAGTCGCCGTTAACAATGTGCATCGCTCGGTGATCTTCCTTTTCCCCGGCAATATCATTCTGCGAATAAACGGAAATATCATGGCCGTCTTCAATTGGCCATGGATGAACATCGCCGCCGTGGCCGATCCAATTGGAGCCCGGGTAGAAATAACGCGTATCACCGCCGCCGTGAAACGCGGCATTCATCCACTGATAATACGTTTGCGGTAGCCCCGAGCCATTAAACCACGTAGCGTGAGTCGTGAAGAAATCGTTGCCGTCTTTAAGCCTTACCTCAACTTGCCAATACGTACGGCAGAGCCACTCAAAACCACCGACAAAGCAGCTGACCGAACCGTCGACATTTGTGCTTACCGACCAATCGACCGGCGTTGAAACGTACGGTTCGTGCCCCATCTTGCCAAAGTTAAACTCAATACCGCCCGATGACCACGGGCCACGCATGGCAACATCGCGGAACTTTGCTACGTGGTTGAAATAAATAAAATCGACCCCTGTCTTCTTATCGACTGCGCCCCATATCTTACCACCCACTTCAGGAGTGATGGTAACAACAATCCTATCGTTTTCAAGGACAACAGTCTTCCAACTGCGCGGCGATGACTTAGCCTCGTAACCATCAAACCTAAAATAAGGGTAATAATCGGCTTGGGGAGAAGGTACGGGATCGGGGTCAGAAAACATGTAAGTCGGAATTGTCATCTCACCAACTTCAACGCTAGCGGCTTGGCAGCGCGCACCAAAAAGCGCAGCAGCTCCAAATACTAAAAACGAAAGAAGAAATTGCCTATTCATCGTTATTCACCTTTTCTTTGAGATAAGACTTTTGCGCGATCGAGAACTTGCTTTGCCATGTCGGCTTTACCAATTCTCTTAAGACACAAACCGAAATTATGTATAGCCGCCACGTTCGTCGGCTGAATTAAAATAATAGTCTCGTAGCACTTCATAGCCTGAATCACCTTGCTTACCTTAAGGAACCCAAGAGCATTGCGCTCGAGCCTCTCAATACGCTCTAGAAGAAACGGATCGCGAGGATTGCGCTGGAAACACTTTGACCAAATCTCAACTGCCGCGCGTTCTTCTTTAATGCCCTTTGCAACGCGCGCGGCCATATTTCCTTCAAGAATCTCGCGGCGCACAGCCTGCACTGAACGAATCTCTGATAAAGTGCTTTCAACTATGTCAGCATCAACACCTGTTGTATCAAGCCACTTAACAGACGGTATATCTTTAGTGACAAACCATTCAGGAAGCAACGCCCCTTTAAGGTCCGACTTAAACGCAGGCATTACATCATCGACAGAACCTACATACGAAGCAAACAACTCACTTAGCGAACACTTCGCCGTTTGAAGCGATGAAAACGCCTCCATCGCCGCAGCTAAACTGACAGAGTTCGTTGTAAGATGTCCAACTAAAAACCACCTGTCTGCGCCAGGCATCCACACACGGCGCGACACCCCAGGCAGACTCTCAAGGGCTTTGCGGAAATCGGCCGCCGTCTTACCACGGGCATCGAATACGCGCCCGACAACATTACTTTTATCAACGCCGCACGTTTCGAGCTTCGCAATAAGCTTAAGGGCATCCATCACCGATTGTGCAACAGGCGCTTCGTCAACCGTGACTACCC
>JAGBXE010000067.1 GCA_017629455.1 Kiritimatiellia bacterium | reverse complement strand
AGCGATATGGCCGCGGCAATGTACATGGCTGCCGCTGATGCAGGCGCTGGGTGTGTTGATTGCGCCATTTCAACGCTTTCGTCGTTTTCTAGCCAGCCGCCTGTAGAGTCGGTTAAAACGATTCTTGAGTCGGAAGGTTTTGATACAGGTCTTGATCCTGTTGCGCTTGAGAAGATCAACGCATATTTTAAGGATCTTAAGAAGAACCGTCAGCCTTCGTCATCGGCAAGTGTTGAGCCTGTTGATGCCGGCGTTCTTGTTCACGGCATTCCTGGCGGCATGATATCGAACCTTCGTTCGCAGCTTCAGCAGCAAGGCGCTCTTGACCGCCTTGACGAGGTTCTTGCCGAGCTTCCGCGCGCGCGCGCCGATTTGGGCTATCCGCCGTTGGTGACGCCCACTTCGCAGATCGTCGGCGTGCAGAGCGTACTTAATGTCCTTTCGGGTAAGCGCTATTCGATGGTGACCGATGAAACAAAGCGTTACGCGGCAGGTCTTTACGGGCGCACTCCTGCGCCGATCGATCCGAAGCTTCGTAAGAAATTAATCGGCAAGCTTAAGCCCGTCGACTGCCGTCCGGCAGATCTCCTTAAGCCCGGGCTTGTCGCTGCCGCTGATGAGCTTGCGCCCAATACGATCGAGGCAGAAGAGGATATCCTTTCCTACGCTCTTTTCCCGGAGGTTGCGCTTGGCTATTTCAAGTGGCGCAAGGAAGGCGGCCCCATTCCTGCCGACGAGGAAGAGAAGAAGTCTCCCGCAGCAAGTGCGGCACCAGCGGCGCAGAGCGCGCCAAAGGCAGCCGACAAGCCTGCAGCGGCAACATCCGGCACGAGCGTTATTGCGCCGCTTAACGGTACGTTCTACCGCAGCGACGCGCCGGGCAAGCCTTTGATGGCCGCTGATGGCGCTAGCGTTAAAGCTGGCGATGCCGTCTGCGTTGTTGAGGCGATGAAGCTCTTTAACCCAATCAAGGCTACGGCCGCAGGGAAGATTGAGTTCCATGTTGAACATGGGCAGAACGTAACGAAAGGCCAGGTGCTCGCGAGCATATCATGAGGGGTAGGCGACAGAAGCGCAATCCTCGGATTCTCATTGTCACGCCGGAGATAACGTATCTTCCCGACGGGATGGGTAATCTTGCGGGTAAAATGTCGGCCAAGGCTGGAGGAATGGCCGACGTTTCCGCTTCTTTGGTTCAGTCGCTTTATCGCCTTGGTGCCGATGTTCATGTGGCGCTGCCGCATTATAGGCGCATGTTTCATGTTGAAACAGCGCGCCTTGTCGCTTCGGAGCTTCGCAAATATAAAAGCCATCTTTCCGACGAGCGCATTCATTTGGCGGAGGATCGCTGTTTTTATTATCGCGACACAGTCTATGATCGCGGCGAAGGTAATGTGAAGCTGGCTCTTGCGTTTCAGCGTGAAGTCATAAACAACATTATTCCGCGTGTCCAGCCCGATCTTATTCATTGCAACGACTGGATGACTGGCCTTGTGCCGGCAGCCGCGCGGCGCATGGGTATACCGACTCTCTTTACGGTTCATAATATCCATACGCATAAGCTTTCGCTTGCAAGTGTGGAAGATGCTGGCATCGATGCCGCTGAATTTTGGACTAACCTTTATTACGATCGTCCGCCGTATAATTATGAAGAGTCGCGCACGGCAAATTTGATCGACCTTCAGGCTTCGGGCTGTTTCGCGGCGCACTTCATCAACACTGTTTCGCCTACCTTTCTGCGCGAGATTGTTGATGGCTGGCATTCGTTTATTCCAGACTCTATCCGTAGTGAAATCAGGTCTAAGTTCCATGCCGGGTGCGCTGCCGGCATCTTGAATGCCCCCGACTCTTCCGACAATCCCGAGACGGACGATAAAATTCCATTCCGCTATACGCCTGCAACGCATCGCGAAGCGAAGAGGAATAATAAGCTTGCATTCCAGCATGCGCTCGGCCTTGACGAGAATCCAGACGCTGCGCTTTTCTTTTGGCCAAGCCGTCTCGATCCTGTTCAGAAGGGTCCGCAGCTTCTTACCGACATAACATACCGTTTTCTGGAGCGTCACCCTGATGCGCAATTAGCCGTTGTCGCCAACGGTCCTTTCCAGCAGCCGTTCTGGGATATTCAGCGCTTCCACGGTCTTCACAGGCGTTTAGCTGTCCACGATTTCGATGCGCGTCTTTCGCAGCTTGGGTTTGCCGCCAGTGACTATACTCTTATGCCTTCGTTGTTTGAACCGTGCGGGCTGCCCCAGATGCAGGCGCCTATCTACGGTTCTTTAGCTGTTGCACACGATACTGGAGGGTTGCACGACACAGTAGAGCTTCTGGACTGGGGTGCGTCAAGGGGCAATGGTTTCGCGTTCGAAACCTACGATTCCGGCGGGCTATTCTGGGCAATGGACCGGGCAATGGAGTTTTTCCATGCGCCGGCTGATATTCGCGAGCGCGAGATTGCCCGAATAATGACGGAGTCGCTGGCAAGGTTCAATCATGACGCTTGCGCTCGCGAATACACAAGTCTTTACGAAAGGATGCTTGATCGTCCGCTCGTAAAGCGGGAGAATTGATGGAATCGCAAAAACTAGTAACAGAATTGGCCGCAGCTCTTGAGTGTGCGAAGGCGACCGACGTTAAAACGTACGATGTGCGCGGAAAGTCGGGTATCACTGATTTCTTTATCGTGGCGACAGGCTCTGCCGCGCCGCACCTAAAGGCATTGCTTAGGTCGCTACCAAAGGCGCACCGCATTTCTGGCGATCCGGAATCGGGGTGGATTGTGGGCGACTACATCGATGTTGTCGTGCACGTGTTCTCTGCCGAGGCGCGCGCTTATTATCAGCTTGAAAAACTATGGACTCCTCAGGATTAAAGCAAATGATTTTACTTCTTGGTACAGACGCTTATTCACCGTTCCGTCTGGACGCGCTTCGCGCTGAAATCGCCAAGCGCGATCCGTCTTTAGGGCCGGTCACGATTGACGCGAAGTGGGTTTATGCCCTTAAGACCGAAGGCAAAAAAGTAAATAAGGTTGAGCTTGCTCGCGCTTCTCAACTCCTTAACGCGCAAGGCGAGTGCCGTTCGGCAGCGTTTTACGTTACGCCGCGCAAGGGCACGATTTCGCCTTGGAGCACAAAGGCAACCGACATATTCCGCAACTGCGGGCTTAAGTCGTTTTCGCGCGTCGAGCGCGGCATTCGCTTTATAGTTTCTCCCGCTCTTCCTGAATCGTGCCTTGCCGCTCTCTACGACAGGATGACCGAGGGTGTCTACACCGATATTAGCGATTTGTTTGATATCGATTCGCCTAGGCCCGGCAGGACGTACGATGTTCTCGGACGCGGCGTTGAGGCTATTCGCGAAGCAGACACCGAATTGGGCTTGGCAATCTCCGACAAGGAGATGGAGTATTTGGCGAAGTCGTTCCGCAAGGCTGGGCGCAACCCGACGGATACAGAGCTTGTGATGTTCGGCCAGGTTAATTCCGAACATTGCCGCCACAAGATATTTGGCGCGGAGTTCATTATCGACGGCAAGCGTCAGAAGGATTCGCTTTTCGGGATGATCAAAAACACCCACAAGAAGCGCCCGAAAGATACCTTGTCGGCTTATAGCGACAACTCAGCTGTCGTTGCTGGTTTTAAGACAGATATTTTCTCAATCGATCCCGAGACTAATGCTTATAAGTTTAAGACCGACAGTCTCGATCAGTTGATGAAAGTCGAAACGCATAACCACCCAACGGCAATCTCGCCGTTCCCAGGCGCGGCAACTGGCGTTGGCGGCGAAATCCGCGACGAAGCAGCTACTGGTCAGGGTTCGCGCACGGTTGCTGGCATTTGCGGTTTTATGGTTTCTAACTTGCGTATTCCCGGTTGCCCTCAGCCGTGGGAGCGCGTCTATGCCGATTTCCCAACGCGTCTTGCTACGCCTCTTCAAATTATGATTGAAGGGCCGATAGGCGGTGCTTCATTCGGTAATGAATTTGGTAGACCTCAGCTTTGCGGCTTCTTCAGAACTTACGAAGGCGAAGTTGCAGGCGAATTGCGCGGCTACCATAAGCCTGTAATGCTTGCAGGCGGTATGGGTGTTATTCGCCGCAGCCAAGTTACGAAGAAGGACGTCAAGGTTGGTTCTCTTATCGTGCAGCTTGGAGGCCCGGCAATGCGCATTGGCCTTGGTGGCGGCGCGGCGTCGTCAATGATGACGGGCACTAACTCCGAGGCTCTCGACTTTAACTCCGTTCAGCGCGGCAACGCAGAAATGCAGCGCCGTTGCCAGGGCGTTATTGATGCGTGCTCTTCGCTCGGTAGCGCAAACCCGATTCTTTCGATTCACGATATTGGTGCAGGCGGGCTTTCAAACGGCTGCCCCGAGCTCGTCGAGGCAACGGGCGGCCAGTTCGATTTGCGCGCTGTGCCTAACGAAGAGCGTTCGATGAATCCGATGGAAATTTGGTGCTGCGAAGCGCAAGAACGTTATGTGCTTGCTCTTAAGCCCGAAGCGAAGGAGTTCTTTGAAGGTCTTTGCAAGCGCGAGCGTTGCCCTGTGGCATTTATTGGTGTTGCTACTGGCGATAAGCGTCTTGTTCTTGCCGACAGTCATTTCGGCGACAACCCGATCGACATGGATATCGGCGTTCTTCTCGGTAAGCCTCCGAGGATGGTGCGTAAGGTAAAGCGCCTTAAGAGAAACTTTTCTCCCGTCAGCTTTGCAGGAGTTAAGCCGATTGACGCGCTTACGCGTGTACTCCATTTGCCGGCTGTTGCAGATAAGACGTTCCTTATTTCGATTACCGACAGATCTGTTACCGGCCGAGTTGCGCGCGATCAGATGGTCGGCAAGTATCAGCTTCCGGCGGCCGACTGTGCAGTGGCGACGGCTGGCTATACGACATACGAAGGTCAGGCTATGGCCACGGGCGAACGTACGCCGGTAGCGCTTCTTGACGGGCCTGCGTCTGGGCGTTTGGCTGTTACTGAGGCAATTACAAATATTGCCGCGGCCGATGTTGGCGATATTTCTCAGATTCGCCTTTCTGCAAACTGGATGGCTCCTTGCGGCGAACCCGGCGAGGACGCAACGCTTTACGATACAGTTAAGGAGCTTGGCCTTAACTTCTGCCCGAAGCTTGGCGTTTCAATTCCCGTTGGAAAAGATTCGTGCTCTATGCACACAACGTGGGCGGATTCCACTGGCGAGCGCAAGAAACAGCACGCGCCGCTTTCGCTCGTTGTGTCTTCCTTCGCCCCTGTTCGCGATGTGCGCCTAACGTTGACGCCCGATCTTAAGGCCGATCCAGAAGGCGAATCTACGAGCCTTGTCTATATCGATCTTGGCAAGGGCAAATGCCCACTTGGCGCTACGGCGCTAGCACAGGTTTACGGTCAGGTTGGCGATTCTCACGCCGATATTGATGCTGCGCTTCTAAAGCGTTTCTTCAATGCGATGCAGAAGGTCGTCCGCAAGGGCCTCGCTCTTGCCTACCACGACAGGTCCGATGGCGGCATAGTAGTTACGCTTGCTGAAATGGCCATCACTGGCGGGCGCGGCATTACTGCGAAGTTCCCTGGTGGTGATGCGCTTGAAATTCTCTTCAATGAACAGCCTGGTGCTGTCATTCAAGTTGCCGAATCGAAATTGAAGTCGGTTCTCTCGCTCTTTAAGGCTGCGCGCGTTCCTGCTTCTATTGTCGGTGAAGTTTCGCGCACATCGAACGCATTTACGGTTTATGTCGGTGAGCGTCTGAGCCTCCAGACAGATCTTACGTACTTGCGCCGTTGCTGGTCGGAAACGACGTATCGCATGCAGTCGCTGCGCGACAATCCGATTTGCGCAAGGCAGGAGTACGACAACGGTCTTGACTCTCACGATCAGGGTATGAATTTCCGCCTGACGTACGATCCGGACGAAGGCTCGAGTGTTCCTGGCCGCTCGCCAAAGATGGCGATTCTCCGCGAACAAGGCGTTAATGGCCATATCGAAATGGCGGTGGCGTTTGCGTTGGCAGGTTTCGATTGTGTCGACGTTCATATGTCCGATCTTATTTCGGGCAAGGTTGGCCTTGATGATTTCGCAGGGCTTGTCGCTTGCGGCGGCTTTAGCTACGGCGATGTCCTTGGCGCAGGTTCTGGCTGGGCGAAGTCGATTCTTTACAATGATCGTCTGCGCGCCATGTTTGCCGAGTTCTTCGCTCGCCCCGATACATTTTCGCTTGGCGTTTGCAACGGCTGTCAGATGCTTTCACAGCTTAAGGAGATTATTCCTGGCGCTGAAAAGTGGCCGCGCTTTGTGCGCAACATCTCTGAGCAGTTCGAAGCGCGCTTTGTCACTGTCGAGATTGAGGAGTCGAAGTCCATATTCTTTAAGGGTATGGCGGGCTCGCGCCTTCCGATAGCAGTTGCGCACGGCGAAGGGCGCGTTTGGACTGAAGGCTTTGCGCCCGGTCCTTGCGCAGCTCGCTATGTCGACAACTACGGCAATCCTACTGCGCGCTATCCGTACAATCCTAACGGCTCAATAGGCGGGCAGACGGCATTTACAACTGCCGACGGTCGCGCCACAATTATGATGCCGCACCCGGAGCGCGGCTTCCGTGCGTGCCAGTTGTCGTATAACGACGGTACGTTCAAAGAAGCAGGGCCTTGGATGCGGATGTTCCGCAACGCATACGATTTTGCGATTGGCCGCTAATAAATTAAACTCCGCGCCTTTGGCCTAGCGCCACGCGCGGAGTTTTTTTATCGATAAATTATTAGCTAGATTATTTGCCGGCAAGAGCGAGGCGTATAATCGCTTCGGTTGTGTCGGCAGATGCATTTTTAGCTAGTGCGTCTGCAACCATCTTCGCGCTAGTTTCCTCATTGAAACCGAGGGCGCGAAGCGCGGCGATTGCATCGGCGGCAATAGGCTTTTGAGATTCATTTGCGGCAGTGCGCACGGCAAACGAAGAGACTTTGTCGCCAAGTTCAAGGCATATTTTTTCGGCAGTCTTTTT
>JAGBXE010000066.1 GCA_017629455.1 Kiritimatiellia bacterium | reverse complement strand
GGCTTTCTCTGGCATGCCCGCAATAATATGCTCTCGGAATTGGGCACAGGTCGTTTCGTCCGCTATGGCCGCAGGACTGCTGAATGTGATAGGCTTGAAGAACTTTGTGTGCGCGGCGTTGGCATATCTGGGCATATTCAGTCCGACCTTCTTATAGGCAACTATTCTGGCAAGCAGCGAGAATTAAAGCGCGATGAACTCTATGCCAAGCATCCAGAATGGTTTCCGCTTATAAAGGGTAAGCGCATTAAAATCCTAGGCCCGGGTGATGCAAACCCATGTGTCTCCAATCCTGCTCTTCTCGACCATTTAGCATCTAATCTTTGTGAGCGCATTAAAGGCCCGCATGGTTGCGAGAGTTATGTGACGATTGGCAATAATGATACGACTATTTGGTGCGAGTGCGAAAATTGCCGCGCTATTGATGCGCCTGAAAGAGCGAATACTCCCGGGGCGATGTCGGACCGTTACTGGCATCTTGTAGGAGGGATAGCAAAGCGCGTCTGGAAGGTTATTCCTAACGCTCGCATGGGTGGGTGGGCTTATCAAAATTATTGGTATCCGCCTGTGCGCACAAAGATTGACCCGCGGTTAAAGGTGTTTGTAAGCTTTAATAATATGTGCTGGCGTCATTCAGTTGCAGACCCTAAGTGTAAGGTTAACGAAGAATGGCGCCGCATCTATAGAATGTGGAAAGAAAAAAATCTTCCGTTTGTCGTCGATCGCGAGCCTGTAGGTGGGGTTGGGTGCGTATCAGATACTTACCAACCTGCGGAGTACGTGCTTTATGAAAACTTCAAAGCGTTCCGTGAGTATGGTTGCGGCGGTGCGCATTTCGTATTGATGGGTGCTCAGCCCGATTTCTTCAAGTGGGATAATCGTCCGCCATGGAACGGTAAGAATCTTGGATGGTATGCCATGTGGCAGTGCTGCTACATGAGCGCAAAATGTATGTGGAATCTTGATTTTGACTTTGATGCCACATTGGAGGAAGCTAATAAGCTTTATTACGGAGAAGCCTGGGAAGGCGGGCTTAAGGAATTTCGCGCATATTTGGCAGATTGCTATTATAGCGTCGATTTCTGCTCGGGCTGGGGGCAGGGCGCTCCTCTCGGGCCCGTGCTCGATCGCCCAGGTTCAAAGGAGCGGCTACTTGCGCTGCTTGCAAAAGCCGAGGCTAGTGCTAAGGCCTCGGGCGATAAGCGTGTTATAAACCACGTTGCCCGTGATCGCGAGATATTCACTAAATCGTGGCTTTACTTTAGAGATCTTTACGAGAAAAACTACAAGGTTCTTGATGTTAAGGCAAAAAGCGCGCCAATAAAGATTGACGGCGAGCTTAATGAAGTCGATTGGCAAGAAGCTACAGAGCTTTCAGGTTTTGCCGCGCCCGATTGGTGCAAGGTGGATGCCAAGGATCTTTACCAAACAAAGGTGCGTGTTGTGCGTGATCCTGAGGCGCTCTATTTTGCAGTAGAGGCTATGGAGGATAAATTTGATAATCTCGTCGAAGGGCGTAATCATATCGAAATATTCTACAGCTATCCAGATATGGCTGAGAAGTGCTATCAGCTTATCGTCTTCTTTGACGGTAAACATATGACATGGTATCGCAAATCGGCAACTGGCGTCGATAAAACATATCAAAGCGTAGCAGAGGTTGCAGTAAAGCGTTATGCCGATAGGTGGACGGTGGAGGTGGCAATCCCCACTGACGAAATCGGCTCAAAGTGTCTGCAGGGCCAGACGTGGAAGGCTAATGTCTGCCGCCAGCGCGGAGTAAAGGAAGGCATGCGCCAAACATCTTCTGTCTGCAATGGAGTGTTTTACGGACCAGGCAATTTTGTGAACCTCAAGTTTAAGTAATTTTAAGCGCGCTATTTTCTGATACGTCATATGATTTTGCTATAATACGTTAAGTTTGAAATACAAGTACCTATATCAAGACAGTAAGAACGCCAATCACGAAGCCGAAATTGAGGCGCGTAATAGGGCGGATGCTTATGTACGTCTTCGAAAGCAAGGTATCCGCCCTTATCGTATTATAGGCGATGACCCATGGAATTGGCGGCCGTGGGCCATTTCGGCGGGGTATATTATCCTTTCAATAGCGCTTGTGGCAGTAGGTGTTGTAGCTATTGCACAGGCAAGGCAACTAAAAGAACTTCAAATGGCCGAAATCGAAGAGGCTGAATGGTAAAGAGGAGTAATCGGATGAAGATCGACACGTTATGTGTGCAAGGTGGGTGGTCGCCTAAATGTGGTGAGCCGCGTCAAGTTCCAATATATCAGACAACAACATTTAAGTACGATACGACTCAGCACATGGGTGATCTCTTCGACCTCAAAGCCGAAGGGTATTTCTACACAAGGCTCGCCAATCCTACGAACGATCAGGTGGCCAAGAAGATCGCCGCGCTCGAAGGCGGTGTTGCGGCGATTTTGACGAGCTCTGGGCAGGCAGCATCGACATATTCTATTCTCAACATCTGCAATGCTGGCGACCATGTCGTTTCGTCCGCTCAGATTTATGGAGGCACTTTCAATCTCTTTGCGGTGTCGATGAAGAAGCTTGGAATTGAGTTTACTTTCGTCGATCCTGATGCGTCAGCAGCTGAGATTCAAAAGGCCTTTAGGCCTAATACTAAGTGCGTTTTTGGCGAAACGGTTGCCAACCCTGCTGGGTCAATTCTCGATATCGCCAAGTTCGCGAAGGTGGCGCACAAAAACGGCGTTCCTTTGATTGTCGACAACACATTCCCAACGCCAATTCTTTGCCGTCCGTTCCGCTTTGGCGCCGACATTGTTGTTCATGCCACGACTAAATACATCGATGGCCATTCTTCGCAGGTCGGCGGTTGCATTGTAGATTCCGGTAATTTCGATTGGTCGAAGTATCCTGAAAAATTTGCAGGTCTTGTCGAGCCCGATGAGTCGTACCATGGTTTAAGCTATACAAAGGCATTTGGTAAGCTTGCCTACATTACAAAATGCACGGCTCACCTTATGCGCGATTTCGGCTCGATTCCTTCGCCGTTTAATGCGTTTCTCGTCAACCTTGGGCTCGAATCGCTCCATTTGAGAATTCGCCGTCATGCCGAGAGTGCGCTTAAGGTGGCTAAATGGCTTAAGCGCCATCCGAAAATCGCGTGGATTAATTTTGCCGGCTTACCTGGGTCGAAATATTCGAAGCTTCTTAAGAAGCAGTTCGACGGTCCTTCGCCTTGCGGTGTCATGACGTTTGGCGTTAAAGGTGGTCGTAAAGCGTCGATTAAGTTTATGGATTCTCTTAAACTTATCGGCATTGTAACTCATGTGGCCGATGCATGGAGCTGCGTCTTGCACCCAGCTTCGCATACGCATCGCCAATTGTCCGATCAGCAGCTTCGTGATGCTGGCATTCCGCCAGATCTTATAAGGCTTTCAATAGGTCTTGAAGATCCGGACGATTTAATAGCCGATATCAACGAGGCTCTTAAGAAGGTCTAGAATATATCGTTTACTGTTAGCTGGCAATAAAGCCAGTCAAGGAGGTTGGAATGGCGAAGAAGAAATTTTTGGTAGCGTGCGGCCTAGGTGCCGTGGCGGCTATCCTTAACTTTGCGTCATTGGCGAATTACGCTTTCCCAGGCGAAAGCGCGAGGCTAATGGTGTTTTGGAAAGGGCTTGATGTAGCCGATGTGCCAGTATATCCATTGATGGCCTTCTTCGCCAAGCTTCTTGGCGGCGGCAATCTTATTGCGCCCGTGTGCGGAATAATTGCCACAGTTCTAATCTTTATGCTCGTCTCGTCGTACGTGGCTTCGCGTATGGCACTTGAGGCTTCTGAACGCGAGCGTTTGCGTACGGGGGTTGTGGCAGGTGTGGTTGCCGCGCTCATCTTTATGCTGACTCCAGCCGTGCGTTCTGCCGCGACGCATCTCGAGCCCAGGCTTTTCGATTTAACCTGGGCACTTGCCGCGAGTGCGCTTGCAATTCCGTTTGTGCGCATGAAGCGCTTTGTTTGGCTTTACTCAGCCATTCTCGGCGCGATGTCTGGCGCAGGTGCAACTGATAGCGCGTTGTTTTTCGCGTTCGTTCCTTTTAATATTGCGCTGATTGTTTTTGCCGCGTCAAGTTCGAAGTCTCGCCCCTACGGGTCGCTTGCAATTTATATCGTTACGTTTATCGCCTCGCTCTTTACAGTTTTGATTGCTAGCGGTTTTCCGATAGGTGATTTTCTCGTAAACACGGCGCGCGAACTTAAGTTGTATACTTCTTTGCCCGGTTGGCTTTTCGTGGCCATCTTTGCCACGATTCCTTTTGTGACGGCGCTCTTTTCCAGCCTTCGCGCCTTCGATGAGAAACCGGGAGTTGTCCAGTGGACGTTCCACGCGGCGATGACCTTCGTTGCCGTTCTTGCTACGGCAACGCACCTTTCGCCATCGTCTCTGATGGAGCCGTATGGCAGGCTTCCCGTGGCAACATCGGCATTTGCCGCTGTGTTGTGCGGTTATTTGGCATCGTGGTGGTGGTATCAGCGTAAGAGCCCCATCGCGCTCGTTTCCGGCGGCATATTCGCATTCGTTTTAGTCGTCACTTGTGGGTGGAACCTTTTCACGTTCGATGGCGATAAAGGCGCGTTCGCCGATGCTGTCGCTCGCCGCATCGTAAAGGACATGGGCGATAGGCGTTGGTTTGTTTCCGATGGTATCATGGACAGCCACGTTAAACTCGTTGCCAGCGAAGAGGGGAAAACCGTCCACGTTGTTTCGCTTTCGCGCGATCTTGATGAGAAGTATTTAACCCGCCTTTCAGAGGTTGTCCGCGCTGAAGGCTTGGCTGGCGAGAGAAACAATGAGTTGCAGCTTTCGCTCATGCTCGGAGTGCTGCCGTTCTTGCAGGATTGGTTTGCTTCCGATCCCGTCGCCGCAAAGCAAGTCGTAATTTGGGGCGCTCCCGACATATGGTATTCGGCAAACGTTTCGCCGATTCCGGAATTTTTGTTCTTCGGTGCCGATGAATCGCGCGTTCCTGATTGGACGGCTTGGGCGGAGTTTGACAAGATTCTTGCAGCTCCTAAAGGTTGGGGCTCCTATCGCGACCGCGTAGTAGCTAATCCTGTCGATCGTATGCGCTATTCGCTGCGCCGTCACATTGGCTTTGTGGCGAATAACCGCGGCGTCTGGCTTCAGGATAAGCATCGCGACGATGAAGCGTGGAAGATGTACGAGCTTGTTCTTAACAGCATCGACCACGACAATATCTGCGCAATCTTCAATGAAGTCGGCATGGTAGGCTCGAAGCATCCGCAGGCTGTTGCCAAGCAGCGCGATCTTGAGCGTATGTTGCGTTCAGCAGTCGACGATGCAAATAGAAGGTATATTCTCTGGCGTCTCGGCGCGTTTTACGGCTATATCCGCAATCCCGATATCTTCATTCGCTTAGGTCACGCATGGGCGCGTTCCGGTAGGCCGGGAGATGCGCTCTCTCAGATTCGCCGCGCAATTGACTTTGTTCCCACCGACAAGCGCGCAGTCCTTCTTAACATGATGGCATCGCTCTACGCCAGCGAAAATAAGCAGCGTCAGTCGCGAGAGATTTACGAGAAGATCCTTCTTAAAGATGCTAAAGATCATGATGCTCTTATCGGCATGATGCGCCTTGAGCTTCTCAACGGCAATAGCGCCAAGGCCATCGAATATCTTAAACGCGCGGCAGAGTCTTCGGGCGATGGCAAGCGCGCGAAGATAGAGCTTGCGATGGTTGCGATGATGAAGAATGAAATTGCCGATGCGAAGGATCTCATCCGCAAAGCAACCGATGCAGACCCCAAGGATCTTCAGTGCTGGTCGCTTTTGGCGGCGGCAACGATTCAGCAGATCGACGCCGAAAAGGATGCGGCAAAGCGTTCAGAGCTCCAGAAGGAACTTGAAAATACGATTCTTCCTACGATGGAAAAACTTGCTGGCGGCGTCCATAACTATTACCTCCAAGCTACACGCGGTTTCGTATTCCTTAAGAAGGGCGAGGCAAAGCGCCGCGAAGCTCGCGATGCGTTCCTTGCCGCCTCAAAGGCGAGGCCCGATATTTCTGCAACGCAGAATTTGGTTCTTGGGCTTGATATTTCGCTCAACGACAAGCAAGGCGCAGAGTCTCACGCGAAGGATATCTTAAAGCGCAATCGCCGCGAGCCCTTGGCAAACTACGTAATGGGTTCGCTTGCGCTTGGCCGCGGCGAGCTTAATGACGCGATTATTTATTTGCGTCGCGCTGTCGATGCTCCTCAGCCTGTGCCTTTGGCGCTTAACGACCTGGCCGAAGCTCTGCGCCGCTCGCGCAATCTGCCCGAGGCAGAGCGCTATGCCCGCAAAGCTGTTGATGCCGCGCCTTCCCTTTATGTGGCATGGGAGACGCTCGGGTCGATTTTGATGGATCGCGGCGTTAATCTCGACGAGGCCGAGTCGTGCATTCGCAAGGCTTGTGATCTTTCGAAAGCCAAGAACGGCCAGGAAGCAGACGTTCGTATGCTGATTGCGCTTGCACGCGTGCAGATTAAGCGCGGCGACAAGCAGCATGCTCGCGTTTCTGTTCGCAAGGTTCAGAATAGGATTGATGAACTGTCGGCTTTCGAGAAGCGTGAGTTCGAGGAAATTAGGAAGGGTGTGCGCTAATATTCTTTTTTGGAGGCGCGCGCAAAGGCTCGTTTGAGTGATAGATAAGCTTATTATCTGGACGCGTGCGTTACGCGTCGAGCAATGGACGAAAAACGGCGTCGTGATGATGGCGTGGTTTTTCTCCGTTGCAGATTCGAGTCAGCATTTAATTACGCGCGGGTTTTGGTCGTTCTTGATGGCCGTCGCGATGGCCGGCTCCTTCTCGTTCGTTTCGTCAGCATTTTATCTGCTTAATGATGTTTCCGATTTTGATGCGGATAAGCTTCATCCGGTCAAGCGTTTGCGGCCTATCGCGTCGGGGCTCGTTTCGCGGATAACGGCAGTTCGCGTTGCGCTCGTTTTTTTCGCAATAGGTTTTGCGTATCCCGCACTCGTTGTAATATTCATACCCTCAAGGACTACGGCTTTTGCCACAATGCTTGCGTATACGGTTATGCAATGCCTTTATACAGGCTTTCTGAAACGTGTGCCGTATTTAGATGTAGTAACATTGGCAGCAGGCTTTGTCTTGCGCGCCGTAGCGGGCGCGGCGATTATAGCTGCGTATATTTCACCGTGGCTGTTGGTTTGTACCTTTACACTTTCTTTGTTCCTTGCCCTCTGTAAACGTAAAAACGAGATGGATGTCGCAAAGGAATCGCGAGCGGTGCTTAAGCGTTACCACCCCAATATTCTTAACGCGCTTATAATTTTGGCAGGCCTTGGTTCGGTTGCGGAATATGTTGCTTATACGCTTACTTCTAAAATGGGCGAGCGCTTCCAGTTTCTGTGGACGACTTCGTTTTTCGTCTTTGCCGGAATTGTCCGCTATATGTATCTAGCCTGGCGCAGTGGAGATGTCGGCCGCCCCGAGCGCGTGCTGTTGTCAGATCGTCCGCTTTGGCTTGTTATAATTTTGTACGGTGCGACATCGGTTCTGGCCGTTCTTGCAGGGCTTATACGATAAAAGAAATAGGCGGCGAAGCCGTAAATGGCAACGCCGCCTTGATTTTTCGTTTCCTTTTTTTTTACGGCAGCACGTCTTCAAGAACATGAAACGACGCAGACGTGCGCATATCACTAACTCTAGGTCCGAAATGTTTCATATGAGGAGTGGTGAGGTGGGCTTTGAGTTCATCGATTGAACCCCACTGCTCAATCATCCAAAGCGTTCTCTCGCCGAAAGGCTGCGGCTTATCCCAGTCGGTCACGCAGTCGCCCAAGAGGCGATATTCGCGGCAGCCAGGCTCAGCGCGGACGGCAGCGAGAATGCGCTTTGTTTCGGCGAGATATGCTGCGCGGTCGGCAGATGGCTTAAGGTCGAAGCGGCAAAGGACCCAAACGGGCTTCCACTTTTCTATGCCGTATTCTGAGATGCGTTTTTCGGAGATGCCAAATGCCTTGAGGACGCTGCGGGCCATAAGCCTATCGCCTTCTGGGAGCATATGGACGCCGTCACGCGTGAGTTTTATAGAGGGGTTTTCTGCGTGAGCTTTCCACATGTCGGCATTTGCATCGGCGACAGGATAGCCGCGGCGTTTAGCTTCTGCGCGCAGCCATTCGTTATATGGCTGAAGGTCGACGTTCTTTTGCTGCATTTCGCTCTTTTCAAACATCGTAGCCGTGATGACGACAACTTGGCAGTTGGATGCCGCGCACTTGTCAAAAATTTTAGAAATATTTTTCTTGTAGTCTTCAAGCGTAACGCCCGTTCCGAAATCCTTGTGCCAGACGTCGTTTACTCCGCAGGACAAAGTCATCC
>JAGBXE010000065.1 GCA_017629455.1 Kiritimatiellia bacterium | reverse complement strand
TCTCCTTGCTGACTAGCCCTAAATGCTTTACATTGCAATCTTTCGCCACCCTGACAATCTCGTAGACATCGCCATACCCGACGCGCACATCGCCGCGGATTATTACGCTCGTTTCAGGGTCTTTCGCTACCGCCTGCATAAGCTGGTCTTTTAAAAGCTCCATCGTTACGGGAGCTTCGCCAACAAATATCTTCCCTGTGGAGTCGACCGTTACGGAGATATTTTGCTTCTTATCTTCCTGCTTTTGCGCTTTGCCGACCGGCAGCATCACCTTGATGGTCTGTTCAAGCGTTGGCAGCGTAACGATAAATACAACCAAAAGGATAAACGTAAGGTCGATTAGCGAGTTCATGTTGATGTCAGCCTTCATCGGCTCGCGACGACCGCGGCGTCTGCTGCTTCTCGACATCCTTACGCCCCCCTGCCCTGAAATTCACACGCCACGCGGCCCATCAATTCGTCGGCAAAACCCTCCATATCGGAAGTAATGCTGCGAACGGATGCGTTGAGCATCGTATGAGCCATAATGCCGGGAATGGCAACTAAAAGGCCGACAACCGTAGTTACGAGAGCTGCCGATATTGACGGGGCAATCGTAGGCAAATTAGCACTACCTGCGCTACCCATCTCGGCAAACGCATCGAGAACGCCCCACACGGTTCCTAGTAGACCAAGCATCGGCTCAAGAGCAACAATCATCGAAATAAAACCCATGCCACGCTCAACACGGATAATCTCCTCGTCAAGAACGTGATCGCACGTACCTTGAACAAGCTCAATCTCGCGCGCAGTTAGAGCTGCGGCAGCACGCCCTTCTTGACGGCCAGCAACCAAGGAGCGCGAGTCAGGCGAAAGAAGCTTAAGGAGACGCTCGCATACGGCGCGGTACATGCCTTCAAGCCCAGACTGGGCGTTGGGCCTACGGCGGACATAATAATCAAGAACGTCTTGACCAGTTGCGAAGTCGCGCAAAAACCTGCGCGTTGCCATTGCCACAAAGCCTAGTTCCTTCCACTTGCCGATTATCGTCGCCAGCATAACAACTGAGCCAACAATTTGTATAATCACGAGAAGCTGGCCCATAAAGTTCGAGCCGAGAAACCCATTCAACAGCGAATTGGCGATTATCATTTTATGTTCCTTATGTTGTCGGTTGTCTAAAAGCTGAAGATGTTATCTGCCCTTCTGGCGGCAGAGACGTACGATCAACGCCCACCTCAGTCAAAATCTTGTCAGTAGTCTGAAAATGCGCCTTGCAGTGATTCATCAGCCACACTGGCCCATGCGCCTTAACCATTTCACACGCAACTTGACGCACGCGCGGATCGGAAGAACCGATGGGAATGCGTTCAACATTACACTCTACAGCCATATCGGCAATTGAACGAAGGAATATTTCGCGCGCAATTACCGATGCCGCTGCAACAGCAATATCATCTTCAGCACGGTGACGCTGCTCAATAATCGCTTTTTTGCCGCGTTCTTTGAGCGCCCTTTTAATCGTCTCTTCCGTTGGTGCAAACTGATCGACAACTACGCGCGGGCAACCCTCGCGCTTGGTAAGTAATTCCTCTATCGCAGTACCGTGCGCCCACGCCAACATTCGGTTAATGTTGCGCATTTTTGCGTATAGTCTATTGTACGCTGCCGGTGAAAATTTAACTACCGAAAAACCTGACGGCCCAAGCATAGAACGCAAGGCTGAGCCCACTGTAAGAACCGCCTTATCGGTCATCTGCTTACAGTCTTTGACTCCAAGCTTGGCCATCTTCTCGCATATTGCCTCATCAACGTAGGCGCAACACACTACAAGCGGACCAAAATAATCGCCTTTTCCAGATTCATCGCTGCCCGCATGAGCAGAAAAACGCTCAGGCATAAGCACTTTATCATAGCCTAATTGTGCCGCGCCTAAAACTATCGGCTCAAGCGTAAAAAGCACAAAATCTTCAGCTTTCGACCCTTGAACACAAAGTTTCCGCTTGCCATGCTTCTCTTTTTCATAAAGCGTCGCATTAAAGTGATCGCCTTCGATGGAATAAAGAGAATACGGCACTTCGCGCTTACGATAATTGCCATTAACCATTAGCCCCAGCAGCAGCTCCTGCTGGTCTTCTGTAAGCTCATATGTAAAGCTAGTTTTCTTCTTTTCAGGTGAGTCCATTTTGAAAGCATATTATAGCAAATAATACGCTTTCGATGCCCCCCATAAAGGCTTATTTTGCAGTAATTACGCGGACAATTTCATCAATTGGCTTATCAGATGTCATTAAAAGCTGTGAGGCTTTAGCTAGCGACGCACGTGCGGCGGCATTTGCCTCTTCATCAACAAGCCAAGACCGCAGATATTTTACGACATTTCTAACTGTGAAATCCTGCTGAATTAGCTCTGGCATTGGATACTGGAAATCCCATC
>JAGBXE010000064.1 GCA_017629455.1 Kiritimatiellia bacterium | reverse complement strand
CTTTACCTTCATTTCGGCAATAGGAACCTTGGTAAGGCAATTAACATACGCTAATACTGCCGCGCAAACGCCGCTAATGATCGTAAGAGATGCTACTAGTGAAATTATCTTTTTCATTCCTACCCACACTCCTATCAATTAAGGGAAAAGTCACCTCTTGCCAAACGGCTTAGGCTGGGTCCAGCGATTAATTAGAGGGCATACTGCATTCATTATAAGAATAGCAAACGAACAACCCTCGGGATAAGAACCGAACTGCCTTATAAGCATACAAAGAAGCCCGCATCCGAAACCGAATATAAGCTTGCCCCTAGAAGTAGTAGGAGAAGTTACGTAATCGGTGGCCATAAAGCATGCGCCAATCATCACGCCGCCTGTTAAAACCTGCATCAGTGCAGGCGCCCCGCCTACGCAAAGCGAATAGATATAAACTGTAAGAATAAATGAAACAGGTATATGCCAAGTAATTACCTTGCGCACAATAAGATAAAGTGCACCGAGCGCGAGCGCTGCAGCGGAAACCTCACCAATGCACCCTGGGATATTGCCGATAAACATATCCCACAGCTCCGGAAAACCTTCGGCACCGCGAGCATGCGGAGTAGAGCTGGCAACCGCCTGAGCTGGCGCAAACCAAGTCTTCATCGTTGCAAGAGGAGTAGCAGTAGTAACCGCTTCAGGTGTGCGCCACCAATACGGCTTAAGCCACGTCGTCATAGGGCCGGTAAAGGAAATAAGCATGAATGCGCGCCCTGCTAGAGCAGGGTTGAACGGATTCATCCCCAGACCGCCGAAAACTTGCTTTGAAACTGCAATTGCAAAAACTGAACCAGCAACCGCCATCCACAGCGGAATGCCTGCCGGCAGATTCAGCGCCAGCAATAAACCTGTAACGACGGCCGACAGATCAAATATCGTATTTTCGCGCTTCATCGCCATACGGCAAAGCGTCTCAGTAAGAAGACACGCCGACACGCACGTGGCGATCGTCCATACGGCCGGAAGGCCAAAGAACCAAATTCCGACAAACGTCGTCGGCAAAAGCGCGATAATAACATCAAGCATCAGCCTACGCACAGTCACATTAGCGTGAGCGTGCGGAGAAGAGCTGAGAATGTAATGGTCTAACGTCTCTTGAGGTTTCATTGAGCCTTCCCTTCTGCCGCTGCAGCCGCCTTTGCCTTTTCAGCGGCGATACGTGCGCGGATCGAATTTTTGGCGCGGCGGCACATCTGCGTGATCGCACGGTATTGAGGACATCCAAAGCTGCACGCGCCACATTCAATGCAGTTCATAACGTGGCAATCAACTTCAGCCGAACGAATATCGTCGGATTCAACCGCTTTCGATATTTCTGCCGGATTGAGATTCATGGGGCATGCCCGGACACAGCGCCCACAATTAATGCATGGGCCCGAACCGTACTGAAAGACGCGCTTTTTAGAAAGCAGTAGTAGCCCTGACGTTGTGCGTGTAGTTGCAATTTCAAGCGAAGGAACCGCAAAGCCCATCATCGTTCCGCCAGAAATAACCTTAGCCGGCGTTTCCTTGACGCCGCCGCAGAACGCGACGAGATCAGAGTATTTAGTGCCGCACGGAGCAAAAATATTCTTCGGCTCGACAACAGCGTCGCCGCTTACCGTAGTAACTCTACCGAGAAGAGGCTCACCCAACTCAACAGCATTGGCGATTGCCGCTACAGTGCTGACATTCTCAACAACGCATCCGACATCAATCGGAAGAGCCGGCAACTCAGGCACAATGCGGCCGACAGTTGCGTATATCTGATGCTTCTCGCTGCCTTGCGGATAACAGACTGGAAGAATCACAATCTCCACATTGCCATCGATATCGGCAAATGCGCCCTCAAGCGCTTTAATAGCCTCGGGCTTATTGGCCTCAACGGCAATGCGCACTGCCGGCATCCCGAGAATCTTGCGCATAATTTCAACGCCAAGACGTATGCGAGAAGCGTATTCCAGCATGACGCGATAGTCGGCGGTAAGATACGGCTCACACTCCGCACCGTTGAGAATAAGATACTCACAGCGCTTGGTAGGCGGCGGATTAAGCTTAACAGCCGTCGGGAAGCCCGCTCCACCCATGCCGCAAATGCCAGCTTCTTCGACACGCTTAAGAAGCTCCTCGCGCGAAGCTTCACGCCAGTTGAGCGGCTGCAGAATAGGGCCTGCCTCACCAAAGCCTTCTTCTGGCGACGCGGTCGTATCTATAATAACGGCATCGGCACGCGAGCCGACAGGGCCGGGGCGCTTTTCGATTGCAACAACTTTACCATTAGCTGGCGCGCGCACGCACACCGAGATAAAGCCGTTTTTCTCGCCGATAAGCTGCCCGCGCTTAACAAAGTCGCCAACGCTTACAACACACTTTGCAGGCGCGCCAAGATGCTGGCTCATCGATACGACGAGCTGCGATGGCAAAGGCAGAACCTCTATCGCCTTGCCGCGCGCTAATTCCTTTTGGTAGTCGGGATGGACTCCGCCTTTAAACCGAAATGAAGATTTGACAGTTTTCATTATTAATGTCCAGTTCCGAAGTGAGGATCGACCGACATACATTTTGCAGGGCATTTTGCGACAATCTGCTCATCAACTGGAGGATTGTCGTAATTGACCTTGGCCAAGAAGCCCTGGAACACGAAATGCCCCGCTTCCTTACCGCCTGAATTTTTCTCGCAAAGGCGACAACCCATGCATCCAACGCCGCAAACCTTGCGCACCGACGGCCCCTTGTCGGGGTTGGCGCAAAGAACATGGATAGTAGCAGAAGCTGGCACAAGCTCAATGATATGTTTAGGGCATACCTTTACGCATTTGCCGCACCCGATGCATAGGCGCTTATCAACCTTAGCTAGACCGTCAACAATTGAGATTGCTCCCTTTGGACAGATGTTAGCGCACGCCCCGTATCCAAGGCATCCATACGTGCAGCCTTTATCTCCGCCGGCCGTAGCCGCTGCAACGTTGCAATCGCAGATACCATTATAATCCCCAACGCGTATCGCCTCAGAACGAGTACCGCAGCATTTAACGAGAGCAACGCGCTTTTCAGTTGCAACAGCAGCGACGCCAAGAATCTTTGCTACTGCCTCAGCGCACGCATCACCGCCTGCCGCGCACGCGCCGTTGGGGGCAGTGCCTGCAACAAGTGCGCGAGCGTAACCATCGCACCCTGGAAAACCGCACCCTCCGCAGTTAGCGCCGGGGAGGGCCGCCGTCACCATACCTATGCGCGGATCTTCACGAACGCTCAAATACCTGTCAGCTACGGCCAGAACTATGGCCGCTACTAAACCAATAAGCGCAATAACGAGAATTGCCGTAATCATTGCAACACCCTTTCCAGCCCCTTGTCGAGCCCTGAAAAGCCCATGAACGCGAGGGCCAAGAGCCCGCCAGTTACTAAAGCTAGCGCAACGCCGCGGAAGCAGCGCGGCGGATTGGCGTGCTCAAGCTTCTCGCGGATGCCCGAGAAAATAACGAGCGCCAAAGAAAACCCCAAGGCCGCTACGAAGGAGAAGAACACCGACTCAAGAAAACCGGCGCCCTCTTTTTCGTGATTTAGCTCCGCGACACCCAGAACGGCGCAGTTCGTAGTGATGAGCGGCAAAAATATGCCAAGCGCCGCGTGAAGAGGAGGAAGAAAACGCTTCATCGCAATGTCGATAAACTGAACGAGAGCGGCTATGACGAGAATAAAGGCTAAAGTGTGGATATACCCCAAATCGTAAGGGCGTAAAAGCCAGAAATCCAAACACCAAGTGACGGCTGCAGCAACAGTCATCACAAAAATGACGGCACCCGACATTCCTAACGCCGTTTCGGTCTTCTTTGAAACACCGAGAAACTGGCAACAGCCAAGAAAGCGGCTGAGAACAAAATTGTTCACCAGCACTGCGCCAATAAGAATCAAAATATACTTGCTCATATCAAAAAAATAACGATGTTTTTAACGGGCCGAACCACACCTTGCAGACAGCCTTGGCGTATTATGCATTTATTCCCTTTTTATGTCAAGCGCACACCTCATGCCATTGTGGTATAATTTCCGCAATGGACGCAACAAACATACTGAAAGAGGCGAAGATTGTACCGGTCATTGTCATTGAAAATGTCAATGACGCAGTGCCGCTCGCGCGCGCATTGGTAGATGGCGGTCTTCCTGTCATTGAAATCACATTCCGCACCAAGGCTGCACCAGAGGCGATAGCGGCTATAAGGCGCGAAGTTCCAGAGGCTATTGTCGGGGCTGGCACTCTGCTTACCCCCGAAAGCGTCAGAGCGGCGAAAGAAGCAGGCGCTGTATTCGGTGTCGCGCCTGGTTTCGATCCGCTTATTATCGCAGCAGCAAAAGAGGAATGCCTTCCCTTCTGCCCGGGCGTAGCTACGGCTAGCGAGCTTTCACAAGCCATTTCCGCAGGTTTTAAGCTCGTTAAGTTCTTCCCGGCAGAAGCTGCAGGCGGAGCAAAGATGATAAAGAATCTCTTAGGCGCATTCCGCTTTACCGGCGTGAAATTTATGCCGACAGGCGGAGTAAACCTAGCAAACCTGGCCGACTACCTTGAAATTCCCGAAGTAGTCTGCTGCGGTGGGACATGGATCGTGCCAAAGGCCGCGCTCGCAAGTGGTGATTGGCAGGCAATTTCAACTCTTGCCGCAGAAGCAGCAGCTCTTGCCGTCAAAATTCGCGCACAATAACGCTCTTTTAAGTAGGATACTTCAACATGGCCGACAAAATCAGTTTCGAACCTCCGCGCGGAATGCGCGATTTTTACCCAGAAGACATGATCTGGCGCAACCGCGTCTTCGATGCGTTTAGAGCCGCCGGAGAAGCAGCCGGCTTCGAACCCTACGATGCGTGCGTGGTTGAATCATACGAGCTTTTGGCGCGCAAATCGGGCGAAGAAGTCGGCGAACAGATTTACCACTTCTTAGACAAGTCCGAGCGTCACCTTGCGCTACGCCCCGAAATGACACCAACGCTGGCGCGTATGGTGGCGCAGCGGCAGAAAGAACTTTCATTCCCGGTAAAATGGACGACAATCGCGCAATGCTTCCGCTACGAGCGCATGACTAAGGGCCGCAAGCGCGAGCATTACCAGTGGAACGTCGACATAATAGGCGAAGATTCCATCCTCGCCGAAGTCGAAGTTATCGGTGCTGCCGTCGATGCCCTTCGGCGCATGGGCCTTACCACGGCCGACTTTAAAGTGCGCGTTTCGTCGCGGCGCTTCCTCGGCGAACTGCTCGCCGAAAGCGGCATCCCCGCCGAACGCCACGCACTAGTCTTCCTAGCGCTTGATAAGCGCGGCAAAATGCCCGACGAAGAAATCGCCGCCATGATGAAGGACGGCGGCCTTTCCGAAGAGGAGACTGCCGCGGCGTTCAAAATTATGGAGACGAAGGATTTCTCGCGCTCTCCCGAGCTTGTAGAGCTTTTCCGCCTTGCAGAAATCGCAGGTTTCAGCGATGCGCTCGTCTTCGATATTTCCGTTATACGCGGCCTTAGCTACTACACAGGCATCGTATTTGAATGCTTCGATACAGCTGGTGAATTTCGCGCCATTTTCGGCGGCGGCAGGTACGACAACCTCCTTACTGCCATCGGCGGCGAACCTACTAGCGCAGTCGGCTTAGGCTTTGGCGATGTCGTGGTGACCGAGCTTCTTAAAGCGCGTCTTGGCGAATCTGCCGCCAAAACGAAAAAAGGTATTGCGCTAGGCTACATGACAGAAGCCGAACGCGATGAAGCTCTTCGCCTTGCTTCCAAATTGCGTGCAAATGGCGAATCGGTAAACTTACTGCTGCATCCGCAAAAGCCGAAGAAGTTCTTCTCGCGCGCCGACCAGGGGGGCGCGG
>JAGBXE010000063.1 GCA_017629455.1 Kiritimatiellia bacterium | reverse complement strand
GAATTCAAACGTGTTGCCAATTACTCGTTTGATCTTTCAAAGGTTGGGAAAGCTGGTGGCAAGTATGTCCTCGCGGAAGCGGGCGATTTGCTGAAAATAACGGATGAGGAATTGGCGAGGATGAATGCTGCGTTGCCGTCGGGCCGTTCGGCAAGGATATATGTCAGCGGCAACCAACTGATTCTGCGCGTTAGAGGCACATATGGGCTTAGGATGATTGTGAAATAAGGGTTAGATGATGGGTAAAGTATTTTCTGTATTTTTTGCAGTGCTCGGCATTGCGGCTTCATCGTTTGCCGCAATACCGAGAATTGGCGTTAGCATTTCGTTTAAGAACCCGCATTGGATGAATTATGCATCGGATTCGTTCTTTAAGGAGCGTCCGATTGCGGTGGAATTGGCGAGGATGGGGTTTGATCCTTGCTGGTATATCGGCTGGGGTAAGGATGATGCGCTTACAAGCTTGAAGCAGTTCAATGCTTTGTGGCTTATGTCCGATCATGAGGATGAATGTCCATACGAAGCAGATGTGACGATTGCCGCAATAAAGGCGTACCTTGAAGCTGGCGGTGGGCTTGTATTTTCTTTTTCGCCAGGGCGCTATCCTGAAGCACCAGTCGATGCGTACTGGACGAAGGTTATGAAGTCTTTCGGCGTCGAGATGTTGCACGAAGAGGTAGTCAATCCCGAAACTACGGTGCAAGTGGACAAGGTTCGCCGTATGTTTTATACCGATTCGTTTGTGAATCATCCTGTCACGAAGGATGTTCCAGGGCTTTGGCTTGCCGATCGTTCAGGCGGAACTTGGGGGAGTGTGGCTGTAAAATATTCGCCAGAGTGGAAGGTAGTTGTTACTGGTGGAAAGGCTTCAAGAAGTGTTCCTAAAAACCCACGCACCAATAATCTTGAGCCTGATCGGAAGGGTTTCTATGACCATGATGCCCCGATAGTTGCCGTGCGTTCGTTTGGGCGTGGAAGAATTGTATTTATAGCTTCTCACAAGGATACTTGCGGCTGGGTCTACAACATCGACAAATGGCCGAATTTTACTGAGCGTTCGAATTACAACGGCAAGCCTTGCGATATGGTCAGGCTTGTGGAGAATGCTCTTCAGTGGGCTGCTCAGCCGTCAATGGACGACAAGTCTTTCGCAAAGCATTATAAACCTTATACGAAGTTTGTGCCGCCTTATGAGCCGCAGGAGGATTTTGGGTTTAGGGAGCGGGAAAAGCAGTCTTATCCTAAAAACTTCGCGCCGGCCGATCGTCCGCGCGGTGCACGCGGTCTTATTGGTGTGCGCTCTTCGTACGCTGGAGGCGCATCGACAGTAGCAGAGTACGTTGCTCAAGCGAAGGCGGCGGGGCTTAACTTCCTTATCTTTTGCGATCCTCTTGAGAAGTTGACCGCCGAGAGTTTGGCGTTGTTGCGAAAAGATTGTTTGAAAAATTCTTCAAAGGATTTCTATTGCTGCCCTGGCGTTGAGTACGTTGATATGTCGGGTCTTGAGTGGGCTGTTTGGCACGATGACGTAGAGTTTCCCGATCCAGAGCCATTCTCCAAAGATTATCGCACGTACAAGATGTTTGACGGCAAGCGTGTTTTGCAGCGAAACGCCTATGCCCACCAGAATCTCTATCGTGGCGTTCCTTTGAATTTGAAGCGTTTCGAAGCGATAGGCAATGACATCGTCAACATTGCCTACATCAACGCTGCCGCGCCAAGGGTGTTCGATGTTTCCAAACTCGTATATGACAACACCCCCGAATACTTAAAGGTTAGTGATGCGCTCTTGAGGGCGGCTACCATATCTTATACGCGCGTTGAACGCGCGCAGGATGTTGCGTTGGCGGCGAAGACGGCAGTTACATGCGCAGACAATATCGACCTAGTCCGTAAATGGGCGAACGCGAAAGGCGGATGGGGTGGAAATATGGGCGCGGAAAGGGCGCATCTTCAGGCGGTTTACGGAGCCGGAGTTGAAATATGCGGGTTTGACGCTGTTCGCGCAAAAGGAACTGATATTTGGCGCGTGGCGATAAACGCAAAGTGTTCAGCCGGTGTTGAAAAGGCTCTTGTGCTGGATGGCAATCGCCGCGTTCTAGCAAAGTTCGATGCCAAGGGCGAGCAGATATTCAAGACGACGTTTGATTTCCTCCATGATCGGCAGTCTATTCTTTTCTTGGTCGTAACTGGGCGTGATGGGTCCGAGGCGATTTCAAATGCGAAATGGATTTACTACTATCACGCTGGAATGTTCCGCTGTGGCGACAATTCCAATCTTCTTTCACAAAATCCGACTGTTGTCGTATTTCTTAACTGGGACGATATGCTCGTTCCACCGTACAAGATGATAGCGACATCAGAAAAGCACCTTCATATTTCGGAGGCTGTCCTTTGGGAGAAGAATCTCCCATCTCTCCTGCCGTCGTTTGGGTGTTTGAGTGCTAGAAGCCGTATTCGCTTGAAGGGCGTTGAGTATCCAAGCGAATCGGTTGGTTTGCCTTCCAGCCACACGCGCTTTACGCTTAATCAGCCAAATGTAGTATCGATTTTCGATCAAGACATCGGTAAGTATATAATGGAGTCGGCGCGCAGTGAGAAGAGTGCAACTTATGGCCTCTGTTCTCCTGTGAAGAAAGTTTCAGAAGGCCGTTATTGGCGCCGTCATCACCGTGTCTATCAATTTTGCGACAGGTACGATGGATGGTGGAAAGCCGTTTATCAGACATTGTCTCCTTACTATCGCGGCGGTTATACCGTTGTTGAAGGCGAGATTGAATTTACCGAAGATGCAGAGCTTGGTCAGCCGATAGATATTGTTACCATTAGGGCTGCAAATCCTACAGGCCCGGTCAACGTATTTAAGCGAGGCGAGAGCAGATTCTCGAAGGGGTCTTATTATGCTCTTCATTCGACTGACAGCGGCTGGCACGGATTTTTCGGGCTGGAAGGAAGCGATGCCCTTAATATCGGCGAGACGCGCAAAGGCACGGAAATAAAGTCTGTCCTGCGCATTGGCTCGGCCGGGCAAAAGGTGTCGAAGGGCGATAAGATGCGTTATAGATTTGCAGTCGGCTCGTTTGTAGAACCGCCGCGTAACGGCGAGTATTGCGAATGGTTTGCGCGGATGATGGACGGTACGGGGTTCAATCACGGCGATGCACCTGTTAGCGGTATTGTTGAGCTTTCGGCAAACAAGTTTGTTGCAGAGTGTGAATTTGGTCCTACATGGTTTATCCAGAATTATCCTGTGCGCATTAAAGGGCTTATAGACAATGGCTGCGCGGTGATGACTGACGGCGACAAGATATGGCGTCCGCTTGGATTTGACGGTTCTGTTGCATACGCGGCAGTTCCCCTTGAGCTTCGTAAACGCTGGAAGTTTCTTAATCTTTTCGTTGCGAAAGATCCATCGTTGCGCTTAACGTATGTACCAGAGATGCCAGGCCATGAAAAGCCTACGCTTCAGGTACAGAATATGTCCAATGCCGATGTTTCGACACGCATAAAGGATATGCGTAGCGGCGCGATATTTAATATTACCGTTCCTGCCTCCTCAATGGTTATTCGCGAAATGTGATTATAATGATAAGGGCTATTTCTCTTTCGTTTTATTTTGTCGCAGCGATTGCTTTTTCAGCGTCGGGTGAAGATTTAGCAAGGTGGGTAGATCCGTTTGTCGGAACGAAGGGGACAGGGAACTGCTTCCCCGGCGTATGCCGCCCATTCGGCATGGCGCAGCCAAGCCCTGATACTGGCGATAAGGTTTATTCCAGCGGATACAAGTTTAGCGATACGACAATTCGCGCTTTCTCGCAGACGCATCTTAATGGAACGGGAAGGCCCGCGATGGGCGATATATCCGTTATGCCTTTGGTGGGAAATGCAAAGAGCGAAAAGGGAAGCAGGAGCTTTGATAAGGCAAGTGAAATTGCTGAAATTGGTTATTACGCTGTGACGCTTGAAGGAGGCGTCAAGTGTGAGGCGACTGCAACTGAACGAGTTGCTGTGTGGCGTTTTACGTGGCCAGCCGGGAGCGAGAGGCAAATGCTCGTTGATGCAGCGGCGATGTTGATGCAGGGGTTTAATGCGAAATATGGCGCAAGTGTTCTTGATGCATCATCCCGGCTTAGCGCAGATTGTCGCACTATCTACGGAGGCAAGACCGCGCGTGGCTGGACGCCGTACAAGCTCTTTTATGCAATCGAGTTCTCTGAGCCGTGGGCCAAAATTGAGAAGCTTCCGAGCGATCCGTTTCAAGGAAAAGGTGACAGGTGGAGCGTCAGTTTTGACTTAGAGCCTAAGAAGTGCAATGCATGTTTACCTAGTTGTGCTGAAAATTCCCTTGAAGTTCGCATTGCGCTTTCGACCGTGTCGGAAGAGGGCGCTGCAAAGAATCTGAAAGCAGAAGCACAAGGTAAAACTTTTGATGATGTGCGTGCTGAATGCCGCGCCGAATGGAACGCGCTTCTTTCACGCGCTAAGCTTGTTAAGGGAACTGACGAACAGAAGAAAAATTGGTACACGTCTCTTTATCACCTCTTTATTCAGCCAAACATTCAGACGGATGTCGACGGCAAGTATCGCGGTGCGGATGATGCGATCCATGTCGCCGAGCGTGGGCACTATTCGACGTTCTCTCTGTGGGATACGTTCCGCGCCGCGCATCCGCTCTACACGATTCTCGTGCCCGAGCGCGTGCCGGGGTTCGTCGATTCGCTCGTCGCGTTTTACGTGCAGCACGGGCATCTGCCG
>JAGBXE010000062.1 GCA_017629455.1 Kiritimatiellia bacterium | reverse complement strand
CACCCGGTCTATTTGCTTAAGTCATCGTCAGAAAAAGATATTTTGGAGCTTATAGAGCTTCTCGTCAAGAAGTACGACTTAAAGCCGAAAGTTGATGTGGTCGGTGAAGCGTGCTTTACTGCTGCTAAAGCATATCTTAAGCAGGCCGACAAACGCCTTATTACGGCTGTTAGGGCAAGTAATGTTCCAGAAGGTTTTACTTCTGAAGATCTTATTACCGAGCCTACACGTATTCGGGCGTCGCGTGCTTTTGCGCGCAAGATCGTCTCTCCCGTAAGCATTAAGCGTAATGCCGCCGGCAATTGGCTAGTCGATTTTGGCCGCCATGCTTTTGGCTGGACTGAAACTTCTGCTAATTCCGCTGTAAGCGGTTTAGCAGGTGAGCGTCTGACAAAGGAAGAGTCGGTCGATTTTAAGCCTAATTGCCCTGTTCGCAGTTCGTATGTTGACTGTAAAGAAGGAGACGGCTGGCGCCGCCTTGTCTTTAAGGCTGAAATATACTCTCGCGGGCGTTGCATGTCGATTCCGCGCGAGTATGGCGAGATTATGCCGATGCGCTATCTTGAGTTTCCGTCATCTAGCTCATTTGTTCCTACGCGCGAGAATTTGCGCATGATCGCATTAGAGTATCCTTTCGATGAAAATGAAAGCTCGTTTTCGTCGAGTGATGCGAAACTTAACCGTGTGTATGATTTCTGCAAATATTCTATCCGCGCATGCTGTTTCGGCGGCATCTACATTGATGGTGATCGTGAACGTTTGCCTTATGAGGCAGATGCATACGTAACGCAGCTTTCCAATTATGCCATGTCCTCCGATTACGAGGTTTCGCGCGTGACGCACGATTACCTTATGCCTTATCCGACATGGCCTACGGAGTATAGGCAAATCTCTGTTTTGATGGCGTGGTCGTATTGGATGTGGAGCGGGCAGGATGATTTGCTTCGCAAGTACTATGAGCAATTAAGGGATGAAAAGTTGATGGAGCGCTTCCGTCGCGATAGTGACGGCCTTTTGGAAACGGGAGGCGCAATGTTTCATGGAGCATACGAAGGCGCGGCTGATATCGTCGACTGGCCGCCAGTCGAACGCTTTGACTTTGAATTTCGCAAGGCTAATGCCGTTGTCAATGCATATTATTATATTAGCTTAAATGAGATGGCAGACATAGCTTCTCATCTTGGACGCGCTGATGAGGCTGCAAAATTCAAGGCGAAGGCAGCTCGTGTTTACGAATCTTATCAGAAAGCCTTCTTCGATGAAAAGCGCGGCGTTTATGTCGATGGGCAGGGAGCAAAGCACGTTTCCGTACATGCCAATTCGATCGCAGTTGTCGCTGGGCTTGTTCCTTCGGCGAAACTTAAAGGCGTTTCCGATTATCTGGCATCGCGCGAGATGGAATGCAGTGTGTATTTTGCTCAGCATTTCCTTCAGGCCTTGTTTATGACTGGTCACGGTAAACGCGCAGTCGAGTTAATGACTGCCGAAAATGATCGTTCGTGGATCGGGATGCTTAATGACGGCGCGACGATTACGAAGGAGTCGTGGAATGATGTTGTAAAGCCTAATCTCGACTGGAATCACTCTTGGGGTGCGGCGGCTATCAATATTATTGCCCGCTGCATGGCTGGTGTTACACCGCTTTCGCCCGGCTTTAAAACTGTGCGTATAGCCCCCGATCCTGCTGGGCTTGAAAACTTCGATGCAAAAGTGCCTACTGCCAAGGGTCCTGTTAAGGTGCGCTGCACCCTTAATGGTGGCCGTTACAAGCTCGAAGTTGAAACGCCT
>JAGBXE010000061.1 GCA_017629455.1 Kiritimatiellia bacterium | reverse complement strand
GTGAGCCGCTTGCTTGCTGGCGGCCGCTCTGTTTCAAGTTTGCTACATTTTCTTCTAAGAAATAGCGTTGGCTTGTTTTAGGTTTATTTTTGCGCAATGACTTGCGACTTGACGATAAGCGGCCGTTTGCCAAAAGAGTGTGGAATCTCCCGCTCGAAGTTAAAAGAAGCTGCCGCGTTCTTTGTTTCGCGCTCGTCTCATCGTTGCGCTCGTGCGTTTCGCCGCGTAGATATAATTCTCCAAGGCGACGATCAGTCGGCTCTAGTTCATGAGGCAATAAATGGTGTTGCCGGTCCTACCGATGTAGTTACGCAGCCGTATGAACCTATACCAGGAGAAGAGCCTGGTGTCTACGGCGAAATATACGTCAATTGTAATCGGGCTATTATTGCCGCGCCCAAACGCCGCGGGTGGAGTGTAGCAAATGAGCTTTTACTTTACGTAGCGCACGGCATCGATCATCTTTCAGGCGCAGAAGATATTGAGCCTGTCGAACGTGCCGCCATGAGGCGCCGCGAACTTCGGTGGCTAAAGGATTTTCTGGCTTAAGAGCCAGTCTATTCTAAAACTTTAAATGTCGGGCCTTCTCCTGAGTAGGAGTCGAGGCCGCTTGTGCTACAGTCGGCACCAAAATCGCTATCAATGCGCCTTACCGAGCGGGCTTTGGGGCGTTCGCCAAAAAGAATACTCCCAAGGCGAAGCCATGTGGCACCTTCTTCTACGGCAACTTCAAAATCGCCGCTCATTCCCATTGAAAGGCGAGGTAGGGAAATTGAAAGTTCATCTTGGAGCTTGTCGCGCAAGAGGCGCAGGTTTCTGAAACATGGCCTTGCATCTTCAGGGTTTTCGCTAAAAGGGGCCATAGTCATAAGGCCTTCCACTGTGATGCGCGGACATTCTTGCAAGATATGTTCAATTACACCTTTGACATCTTCGGGGCGCATTCCACTTTTTGATTTTTCCCCAGAGACGTTTACCTCTAGGAGGATGTGAGGGCGCGCTCCGCTTTCTTCGGAAATAAGGTTGATTCTATCGGCTAGTTTTGCGCTGTCAACAGAATGAATAAAGTCGAAAAGCTCAAGAGCGTGTCGAACTTTGTTTGATTGAAGGTGGCCGATCATATGCCATTGAGGCCCCATAGGGCTTAATGGCCGCTTCCAGCTTGCTTCTTGGACTTTATTTTCGCCTACTATCGTAAGATTATTTTCCCAGGCTTCTTTGACGGTTTCCGGGCCGTGAGTTTTAGTTACTGCGATAATTTCGACTTCGGAAGGATCGCGCCCAGCGCGCGCGCACGCATCGCTGACGCGCTTTTTTATGTCCCCAAGAATTTCGGACAAGTCTTTCATGTTTATTAGTTCCTTTTAAAAGTGAAATTGGGTTAAGGCTTTTTGCCTTATCCTCTCGGGTGTGAGCGCGCCACCGCGTCTTTCATCCGCTCTACGGAAACGTGTGTGTAAATTTGCGTAGTCGATAGCGAGGAGTGGCCGAGCATTTCTTGTACGGCTCTAAGGTCGGCTCCGGCATCTAGAAGATGTGTCGCAAAACTGTGCCTTAACTTGTGGGGAGTTAAATCGGCAGGTAGCCCTGCGCCTGTAAGGTAGAATTTCATTCGGCGCTGCATAAGACGCGGCGAAGCTTCTTTGCGCGAAGGCGAAAGAAATACTGGCGCGGAATATGAAGCGAGAAGCGGATTTATTGACGCAATGTAGTTTTTAAGGCGTTCAAGCGCTACAAGCGCTGGCTTTCCAAGTATGACGAGCCTATCTTTAGAGCCTTTGCCTGTTACGATAAGCGCTCCTTTTGAAAAGTCGATTTCACCCCACTTAATAGCTGTCATTTCGCTGATACGACAGCCAGTTGAGTAGAGAGATTCAAAAAAAGCCGCGTCACGAAACGCCGTTTCTTCGTCAATAACACCGTTATTAAGATCGATAAGCGGGCGAGAAAGAAATTTTGTAGCGTCATCTACGGAGAGCGTTTTCGGCAAGGTTGTTGCACGTTTGGGCCCTCGCAACAGAGCGAATGGATTGTCGGAAATTACGCCGTTTAGCTGGAGAAATTTGCAGAAGGCCCGCCCCGCTGCGAGTTTTCTACGAACTGTTGTTGTAAGTGCGTCAGTCTTTGAAAAAGAAACTAGAAAGTTTCTGGCGGCAGCTTCATCAAGTTTAGCCCAGTCGAAAGGAGGTACGGCATCTGGACCGAATTTGGATGCAGCAAGCTGTGTTAAGTCGCTAATGTAAGCTGATAATGTATTAGGCGAAACATTTCGCTCGGCAATAAGATGCCGGGCGAAATGTTTAAGCTGCGGATCGGCGGCCGCCGATTTATTTGTCGTCGGCCACATTCTCCTTGTCGATCCCTAGTTCGGCAGCCTTTTCGGCGTAATTGGGGATTTTGTCGCGGTAGGCTGAAACAACTCGTTTAAGAGCCGCTATCTGGCGAGAGGAAAGCGAGTGTCGCCTTGCGAATTGATCGGCGAGCGACTTGACGAAAGATTCGTCGTCGTAAACACGTTTGCCTCTACGCGATTTCGGACGCCATTCCGAAATCGTCTGCGCTAGTTTAATAAGCTCTGCTGTATTTGGATCTGCCGATTTTGGTGCAAACCCGCCTTCGGAAAACGCTTGAAGTTTAGCGTGTATTTCTTCAACGTCTGGAAGGTCGGATGCAGCATCACCAATCATCTTTGCAAGAATTGTAAACTGCTTCAATGAAAGGCTTTTACCGGATTCATGCTGATCTTTGAGCGATTTAAGGAATGTGTTGCTTCCAAGCTCGGGAATCCTCTCGGATGTTGCAAAGCAGAATTTGACTAGTTCAGGATCAGCGCGCGGCGGCGTGTCGGACGGGCTGCCTGTCAGCCCTGCTTCACGCAGGCGTTGCTGGGCGGAAGGGATTTGGTCGGCATACATCCCCACCATACGCACTAAGAATGAAAGCTGACGCGAAGAAAGCGGGCGCGTATTTGATGCGGCCTGCTTCTTTACGCTTGCGACAAATTCGCAGTCGTCGTAGATGCGTTTACCGACTTTCTTTGCCGGTTTCCAGTCTTTGACTTGATCGAGTAGTTCAAAGACAACGTTAAATTTTGACCGGTCTGGCGGCGGATCTGGCGGCGGCAATGATGTGAGGAATGCGCAGTAAAATTCACTCAACATCTTGTTCATTGATTCTTCGCCAGTTTCAACCTTGTCGAGCTTGGCTTCCATCTGCGCCGTGTAGCCGACATTAAAGAGCGACTCCATGTTTTTCACGAGCCAATCGCAGACAAGTTTTCCACGCTCAAGAGGAACGAGCTTACGCTTGTCGGTTTTGGCGTATTCGCGTGTTTTAAGAGTCTCAATTGTCGCTGCGTACGTGGAAGGGCGGCCTACGCCATTTTCTTCAAGAGCCTTAATGAGCGAGGCTTCTGAATAGTGAGAGGGGCCTTTAGTCTGTTTTTCTTCGGATAGCCAACGCACGGCTTGAAGCTCTTCTCCGCGGCTTACTTCTGGTATGAATGCGACTTCGTCGGAATCTTCATTTTCGTCAGCATCGGCGCTTTTGCGCTTTGCGGGCGCCTTGGCTACTTTAAGAAAACCTTCGAAATCGACAGTCGTAGACGAAGCTGTAAAAATGTATTCGTGTGCAATGCCAGGCTTCCTGGCTGTGATCGATACAGTCTTTACAGTTGTTTTTGCATCTGCCATTTGGGAAGCAAGGAATCTACGCCATATAAGATCGTAGAGTTTTGCCTCCTGCGCGTCGAGACTCGATGCTGCCTGCGAAGGGGTGAGCGCAATGTCAGTCGGCCTAATCGCTTCGTGGGCTTCTTGCGCGCCACCTTTAGATTTAAAGTAGTTTGGCTTTGCAGGAGAAAATTCAGTACCCCATTCAGAGACGATATAATCTTTGGCCGCTGCGCGTGCTTGCTCGGAGATATTGACCGAGTCGGTTCGCATATAGGTAATGCGGCCTTGCTCGTAAAGAGACTGCGCAAGCTTCATGGCCCGGCCGGGAGACATCCCGAGGGTGCTTGAAGCTGCTTGTTGTAGAGTTGATGTCGTAAATGGCGGCGGCGCGTGGCGCGTTTTCGGTTGCTTCTTAATGTCTATAACTTCAAGGCCAGCATCGGCAAGGTCGAGAAGAATATTGTTTGCTTCTTCCTTGTCGCGGATTTCTGGTTTCTTTCCGTCGAGACGCGCCAAGCGCGCGGCAAAAACTTCTTTCGCGCCGAGCTTTTTAGCCTCAACGCCCATTAAGTGGTACGTTTCAGGCTTGAATGCGTCGATTTCTCTTTGACGTTCAACTATGAGTCTAAGAGCAACCGACTGGACGCGGCCAGCTGAAAGTGTGCGGTTATTTGGGCAGTTGATACTCTTCCACAAAAGGGGAGATACTTTGTATCCGACGATTCTATCAAGGATGCGCCGCGCCTGCTGAGCATCGACTAAAGGCATATCAATGCTGCGAGGTTCGTTTACAGCTTTGATAACGGCATTTTTAGTGATCTCATTGTACGTGACACGATGAAAAGGGCGATCGCCTGCGATAGGTTTTAAAACTTCGTGCAGATGCCATGCGATAGCTTCTCCTTCGCGGTCAGGATCGCTCGCCAGATATATTTCATCGGATGTCTTTACGGCGTTCTTCAGTTCGGAGACTACTTTCGTCTTGCCTTCAGATACGACGTAAGTTGGCGTAAATTCCCATTCATCGCCATTGCCTTTTTCAATCTTAATGGCGCTTGATTCCTTGGGCAGATCACGGATGTGACCGACCGACGATTTGACGGAAAAATCAGAACCAAGATATTTTCCTATCGTCTTCGCCTTAGCGGGCGATTCCACTATCAGTAGCTTCTTTCCCATTTTACCTCTTTGATTTGTGGATGTTCCAAGCTAAAGAGCTCTGTTGTGTGCGGCGGGATTGGCCGCTTGTGCCAAGAACTTCTGCTCGACCGGTTTTTGTGTAAAGCCGTATGCGTTGGGCTTTAATCGATTGGAGTACAGTTCCGGAAGAGTCTGTAACGATTGCCGGATTAGTTGGCGAGCCTATTAAATCTATCGCTTCAACGGCGCGGAGAAAATGAGCCGTCTCTGCTCGGGCGGTGTGCGCGAGACTAGTTATCGCTACAGAACCAAAAGCAACGATGCGATTTACTTCGGCATCGCCATCTCCAAAATAAACGTACGCACGATCGGCAGAGATGGAGAATGTTTTTTCGTCGATATGAACATTGCCGCTTAGATAAGTACACGACTCAGCACTGTGGCGGAACGCTTTTTGCGCCGTCACCTTTGTAGAAGTGCCCGCTGTAATTACAGCGGCGAAAAGTACTAATCCAAGAAGATTCATTGCTTACAAGTATATCATAAATCCACACGTTACGCGCTTTGAGCGTCATAGAGGGCCGGTTCCCAAGGTCAATATAATAATCATATTTGCTATAATGCTCATTATGAAAAAAAATCAATGGTAGCTTAAATTTCTGTAGCTCTCTAGCGCAGAAATAATAAAAGGAGAATTGAGACAAGCATGAATGTCGCTCAGCAAATATTAGTTTTTGCCCTTTCGTTCACATTCGTTTTTTCATCAAATGCGGCGATTAATCTCGTCTCGAACGGTACGGCGCGCTGTTCGATCGTTCTTTCTCGTGGTAAAATAAGCGATGCCGACGCATTTGCTGCGATTGAGCTTGCAACATATATTGAAAAGGTGTCTGGTGCGCGTGTGGAGATCGGGTTTGCCGCAAAGAGCGGTCTTTATCCAATTTACATAGAAGGGCGCTTTTCCCCGAATCTTCCGCGTCCAGCCGCGGCAAAGTTCGCACAGGTGAAAAATGACGGCTATCTCATTTATGTTTCACGCGAGGCTACATATATCGCTTCTCGCGAACAAGTCGGTGTCATATATGGAGCTTACGAGATTCTCAAACGCGCAGCGGGCGTAAGATGGTTCTATCCAGGTGATGACGGAGAGTTTGTGCCTAGGAAATCTGACATCGCATTGGAAGAAGTGCTTTTTGTTGATAATCCCGTTATGCTGCGCCGGTCCTTCAACCACGTTTGTGCCAATGTTGGCACGACAGAGGCGGCCAATTTGTGGGGGCTTCGCAATAAGATGTCTGTCAAAGGGCGCTTCGGCGGCCTGCGTCACGGCGGCGGTCATGTTTTTAGCACTCTTCTTCCCGATACGTATTTCCACGAACATCCTGAATATTACGGTCTTTATAAAGGCAAGCGTCGTCCGCAGTGCGGCGACCCTGAGAAGATTACCGCAAGCGGCACGGGCGGTCAGGCTAACCAGCCTTGCACGTCGAACCCCGAGACGGTGCGCATCATGAAGGAAAATCTCGTGCGCATGATTGCCTCTCGCGCAATCACTTCGTTCTGCATTTTAAACAATGATTCGACCGCATGGTGTGAGTGCGAGAACTGCCGCAAACTCGATCCGCCCGGTGAACGCGAGAACGGCCTTGTCAGCACGCGCTTTTGGACATTGGCCAACGCTCTTATCGACGAGGGGTCGAAAGTCTTTCCTGATCTGCAGTTTGTCTGCAGCGCCTATCAGACGTTTCAGACGCCGCCGACGGGCATTAAACCCCACCCGCGTGCGCTCGTTGACTATTGCGTACATCACCGCTGTTATACGCATAGTGTCGGCGATCTCAGCTGCCCCGTCAACGCACGTACGCGCGGAATCATCGAAGCGTGGCGTAAAGCGGGTATGCGGGTGATGACATACGAATATTCCAATATGCTGCCGCGATTTGAGGTGCGTTATCTGCCGCTCGAGAAAGTAGTTGCAGACGATTTGCGCTATTATGCTAGTCAAAACGGCGCTGGCTATTGCGATGAGGTCCCCCCGAAGGACGCTGTCTTTGGCAAAGTTTGGAATAAGCGTGAAATCGTTGAATCGTGGCGCTGTAACTTCCTAACTCATTACATCCAGGCGTATTTCATGTGGGCACCGCAATCTGACTTTGAGACGGTGCTTGACGACATCGGCTCGCGGTTCTACGGCAAAGCATGGCCAGCGGTTCGCGAATACCGCAGGCTGCTGCGCGAATATTATGGATCCGTCGATGCGCATTTCATGTACGGTACGGCGAACGCGGCCCTTGGCATGGCGCTTTTTGATGAGACGCGCCAAGTGCGTCTTGAGAAACTGCTGTCAGAAGCCGAAGGTCTTGTCCAAAATGATTCGCTCACTCTCGAGCGTGTGCGCAAGGAGCGTGAGTATTTTGAGCTCACGTTCGTAAATAGCGCCCGCCAGTACCGTGCGATGCAGGCAGCTAAGTGCGTTGCTCGCAAAATTTCAGATCCTCTCACGATCGATGCCGACGCCAACAAGGCCGTTTGGCGGCAGGCGCAGCCGGTCACGGACTTTGTGCAGTTTCTCGGTGGCGGGAAGCTTGCGAAGCATCAGACGGTCGTGCGAGCAGCGTATGACGATAATAATCTCTATTTGCTGGTGGAGGGGCTTGATTCCGAGGTCGGCCGTCTGATCGCTGAGTCGAAGAAGCGCGATGATCCTGTCTGGAAAGACAATAATTTCGAATTCTTTTTTGCTCCTCCCGTGTTCGGTGCGCGTTATGTTCATTTTGTGATCAACCACAAGGGCGCAATCTACGATACGATGAGCCGCAGTCCAGTCGATCGCGATCTTGATTTCAATTTAAAGGTCGAGACGGCCGTTAAAGTTCTTGACGATCGTTGGGTGGCGGAATTGAGTGTGCCGTTCAGTGAGCTTGGAGGTGTGGCGCCTAAACCAGGCGAAGCTTGGCCGGTCAATGTTGGACGCGGCCGTAACGCAGCATCTTCCGCTGACAATGCTACGTCAAGCTGGAGCCATGAAGGGCGTCTGCACGGCTCTGAAGGTTTCCGCAGAATTCTTTTTCTAAATTAGAAAAGCCAGCTTTGAAATTACAAGGCAATTCTGTCGGGAAAAGACGGTAAGATGAAAGTTTTGCACTGTGCAATTGACAGTGGTGCAAAAGTTTTGATATAATGTGCGCCATCCAAACCGGTGGGATGGCCGAGCGGTTAGGTCGCGGACTGCAAATCCGCTTACAGCGGTTCAACTCCGCTTCCCACCTCCATTTGAAAACCCCGTTTAAGCGGGGTTTTTTGTTTTCTATCGCTTCCCCCTTGCGTAGGCGGTCTATATTAGGTATAATACGCTTTAATTTTGCAAACCAATGGAGTAGAAAATGGCTAAAAGAGACATTCCGTTAGAGAGAGTGCGCAACTTCGGCATTATGGCCCACATTGATGGCGGTAAGACGACAACGTCCGAGCGCATCCTTTACTATTCGGGCAAGAACTATAAGATCGGCGAAGTGCACGATGGTGCTGCGACGATGGACTTCATGGTGCAGGAGCAGGAGCGCGGCATCACGATTCAGTCCGCAGCTACGTGCGTGCAGTGGGGAGACTTCCGCCTTTCCCTTATTGATACCCCCGGACACGTCGACTTCACTGCCGAAGTCGAACGCTCGTTGCGCGTTCTTGATGGTGCGGTAGCTCTTTACTGCGCGGTCGGTGGTGTGCAGCCCCAGTCCGAACAGGTTTGGCGCCAGAGCGAGAAGTACAAAGTTCCGAAGATTGCGTTCGTCAACAAGATGGACCGCGTTGGAGCTAACTTCTACGGCGTTATGGAGCAGATGAAGAATCAGCTCGGCGCTAACCCCGTTCCGATGGTCATTCCGATTGGTGCTGCTGAAACTTTCGACGGCGTTATCGACCTTGTCAAGATGAAGGCTCTTTATTTCGATATGAAGAACCTCGGCAAGACGGTTATCGAAAAGGACATCCCTGAAGAGTATGCCGAGAAGGCTGCTGAATGGCGTCAGAAGATGGTCGAGACGGCCGCCGAGCAGGAAGATTCTCTTATGGAGAAGTTCTTCGCAGGCGAAGAGCTCACCATTCCTGAAATCAAGCGCGCCATCCGTAAGGGCTGCCTTAACCGCGCCATCACTCCGGCGTTCTGCGGTACGGCATTTAAGGATAAGGGCATTCAGCCGCTTCTCGATGCAGTTTGTGATTACCTGCCTTCGCCGCTCGATACTGGTGCGGCCGTCAGCCAGGATAATCCTGAAGAAAAGCGCGAAGTGAGCGATAATGAGCCTTTCTGCGGTCTTGCGTTCAAGATTATGAACGATCCGCGTTCTGGCGGCAAGATTACGTTCGTTCGTGTTTATTCGGGTACGCTCAAGCTTGGCGAAGAGCTTCTCGACTCCACGATTTCGAAGGAGCAGCGCATTTCCCGTCTCTTCCGTATGCACGCCTCGAAGCAGGAGCCTCTCGAAGAAGCTCATGCTGGCGACATCGTCGCTTGCGTAGGCCTTACCGAAACGCGTACGGGCGACACGCTTTGCGATCCTGAGCATCCTATCACCCTCGAGTCGATCGACTTCCCGGCGCCCGTTATCTCGGTTGCTGTTAAGCCGAAGAGCCGTGGCGATAACGAGAAGCTCGGTGTTGCGCTTCATGCTCTTGCAATGGAAGACCCGACATTCGTCGTCAGCTTCGACCAGGAGACGAGCGAAACAATCATCGCCGGTATGGGCGAGCTTTATCTCGAAGTTATCGTCG
>JAGBXE010000060.1 GCA_017629455.1 Kiritimatiellia bacterium | reverse complement strand
CATGGCTGCCGAAGGCCTTGGTAAGTACGTTCCAATGGGTTCTGGCATCTTTATGGCGATGGTTTTCGGCGGCATCCTCATTCCGGTGCAGGGGCATTTGGCCGATAAGATCGGTATTCTTAGCAGCTATTGGCTTTCGATCGGTCTTTTGGCATACGTGCTCATTTATGCACTCGTGCTGTCGATTCCGTCAAAGAAGTTGTCGTAATTAAAGGGGAAGGGCCGCAAGATGCTTAACCAGGAAGTGCACGACAAGGTTGTTTCGGAGTTTGCGGCAAAGTTTAATGCTGCGCCTGATGCAGTAGCGTATGCTCCAGGGCGCATTGAGGTTCTTGGTAACCACACCGACTACAACGAAGGGTACGTTCTTTCTGCGGCTATCGATAAGGGAACGTTCTTTGGCGCCTCTCTCGCCGATGACGACACTGTAACGCTCGTTTCGCTCGATATGGGCGAGACGTTCTCCTGCCGTCTTTCCGATGTGGCTCCGCTTAAAGAAGGCTCAACTTGGGCGAATTATCCGCTAGGCACTTTTGCGTGGCTTTTTGGTGGCGAGCCGTCAAAGGCTGGCAAAGGTTTTAAGGCCGTTTTTGCTGGAAACGTTCCGCTCGGGGCAGGGCTTTCGTCGTCCGCATCGCTTGAGATGGCCGCGGCATTGGCGCTTCAAAAACTTTATGCTACTTCCTATACCCCGACCGAATTAGCCAAGATCGGCCAGAAAGCCGAGCATACGTACGCTGGTTGTCCGTGTGGTCTTCTCGATCAGGCCTCTTCCATGTTCGGTAAGGCAGGCTCCTTAGTTAAGAGTGATTTCCGCACTAACAAGTTTGAAACTGTCGAGATGGGGCCGTCGGTAGCGTTTATGATGGTTAAGTCTAACGCTCGCCACGCTCTTGTCGACGGCGCATACGCTTCTCGCCGCCAGGCGTGCGAAGATGCGGCAAAGCATTTCGCAGGTGTCCTTCGTAAGGAGGGCGTTACACATCTTCGCGATGTTACGATGGCTGAATGGGTGCTTTATCGTGGCGGTCTTTCCGAAACTGCCGCGCGCCGTGCAGTGCATCCAATCGGCGAGGATGAGCGCGTAATTGCTGGTTCTGCCATGTTAGCAGCAGGCGACGTTAAAGGTTTTGGCGCTCTTATGTACGATTCTCACGAGTCGAGCCGCACTTGGTTTGAAAATTCATGTGCCGAGCTTGATGCGATTGTCGACGCAGCTAAGGCGCTTAGTGATGTTTACGGTGCGCGTCTTTCCGGCGGTGGTTTTGGTGGCAGTTGTTGTCTTTTGGTAAATCCCGCCGCGGCTGATCGCATCTCTGCGGCAATTACAAAAGAGTATGAGGCGAAGTTCGGCGACAAGCCGACGTGTTCGCTCATCATGCCGTCCGATGGGGCGCATCTTGTTTGACGGTTAAGGGGGGATATTATGAGCATTTGCAAATCGTTTGTAGCTTTAGCTGTTCCGCTTTTCGCGGTTGCAGCGTTTGCCCAAGAAGAAGAGTCTGCACAGCCCACGCAGGAAGTTGCGTCTGTCAAGGCGGCGGCTAATTTCTCAACGCTTCCTTTCTGCAGGCTTGTTGAGCCGCCTGTTGAGGTTCGTAAACCTAAAGGCGAATGGGTGAGCGCCGAAGAGGGCAAGTTCTATCCGCTAGGTACATCTTATAGGACGCACAAGGGCGGTAAACTCATTCTTTCTTTTGGCGCAAACTCAACTGCCACCATTGAAGGCGATGCGTCATTCGGCACGCGTCTTCAGAAAGTTGGCGGCTCTTCGCGCACGGTAGTGCTTGATTCTGGTAAAGTTACATTCAATCTCGCCGACAATCTTCCTGATGGTGCGTTCTTTGTCGTTGCCCCCGGGTTTGAGGCGTTTAACGCAGCTGGCGAATCCACCTTTACCTACGAGCGCACGGTTGATGGCGATAAAGCCGTTGTCCGTTGCGTAACAGGTTCGCTTGCTGTCAAAGGCCGTCACTTCAATATTCCCCAGATGCGTGCAGCCGATGAAATTGTAGTCGTTACGAGCCACGATCATCTTATCACCGTTCTTGAAGGTACGAGCGGCGATTATAACGTCAAGCTCGATCAGGGCGTGCGCGCTACAACTGAAGTCGACGACACAGGCTCTTTAAAAGAGGTTGTCGCCAACGAAGTTCTCGACTGGCGCCTTTCGCCTAAGACTCGCGTTGTAATTAATCGCGCAGTTCCGGCAATCGGTGAGCGTATGAGCGTGCATACAATGGCGTTCGATGCTTCCGGCGAAAAGCGCAGCGATCGCGTATTTTGCGAAGGTCGTTCAGAGCTTAATTCTGGCGAGCTCGTTGTTAAACCTATCGACAATGAGAAGATCGCCGAGCAAGCTTCCGAGGCGGCCGAAACCACCGAGGAATCTGTTGAAGAAGATTCTGAAGAGTCGTCTTCCGATAGCTCTGAATCCTCTGAGGACTCAAGCAGCGATGAAGAGTAAGCGGCGCTTTTAGAGTTTAGTAGAAGCTAATATAAAAATCAAAAATCAAAGAGTCGAAAAATGGTTATTCATCAGTTCAATAGGCTAATCCGCAACAAGTGGGTTTGGGGTGTGTTCGCGTTGATCGTTTCTGCCGCGTTCTGCTTTGAAGATATTTTTTCAACGAGGGAGCCGCAGGAGCTTTCTCTTGGCGATGCAGGGCTTCTCGCAGGTGAAAAGGTAGATGCAAAAGTCTTTACCTCAATTGCCGAGGACGTGCGTGGGATTGGCCGTCAGCGCGATTGGCAGCGTTCAACAGCCGAGGTTAATCGTGAAGCATGGCAGACGTATGCCGCGCTTACTGTTGCCGACAAGTTGGCTCTTGGTGCAACTGATTTGGACGTTCAAGCAGCCATCCGTTCCGATAGGTCTTTCCAGGCTAACGGCGGCTTTAGCTTCGCATTGTACGAAAGGCTTCTCAGGCAGAATTCCGTAATGCCCGAGCGCTTCGAAGAGTTTCTCCGTCGTCGTCTTACGCTCCAGCGTATCGATCAGAGCGTCCTTTCGACGGCATCGTGGGTTTCGCCTGCCGAAGTCGATCGTGCGCTTGCCGACATGACCGACATGATTACCGTTCGCGTTGCTTCTTTCGAGCAGACAAAAGAAGAAGCTGCCAAGGTTAAGCT
>JAGBXE010000059.1 GCA_017629455.1 Kiritimatiellia bacterium | reverse complement strand
TTTCCATACCATGCTTGTCGCGCCGCCAGAAGCACTGATATGCGCCGAAAGTTCTGGCAACAGATCGCCGAGCATGCCACATTCCCACATTTGACGAAAAGCCTGCTCGCTGCGGCTGTATGTGAAAAGACGAAACACCTCTTCGCAGACGCGTGGCTGAGAAGCCGTTAAAATGCAACGATGGAACTTCTGCATCGCGGCGGCTGTCTTGCGCTCTATCTTAAAGCCGAGACGCGACGAAAATTTAATTGCGCGCATCATGCGAACTGGATCTTCCTGAAAACGAATTTCAGGATCGCCAATAGAGCGAAGAATCCTCTTTTCAAGGTCGCGCATGCCACCGACCCAATCAATAACGGAAAAGTCGGAAATATCGTAGAATAAACCGTTTACCGTGAAATCGCGGCGATTGGCATCAGTCTCGGGATTACCGAACTCGTTATCCTCCATCGGACCTTCGGCTGCATGCTCAATTATTTCGCCGACTGTCTGCGAATTGCGGCGGAACGTGGCTGTTTCAATAACCTTAGCCCCAAAACGAATATGCGCAAGACGAAAGCGACGCCCAACCAAAAAGCAGTTGCGAAATGCCCTTTTCACCTCGCCCGGCTTTGCAGATGTGCCGACATCGAAATCTTTCGGCTCGCGGCCAAGCAGCAAGTCACGCACACCGCCACCGACGAGATAAGCCGTATAGCCAAGCCCTGAAAGGCGGTAAAGGACTTTAAGCGCGCAAGGGTCGATATTCTTGCGCGAAATACAATGCTCCGGCCGCTTGTAGACGACCGGCAGCGAAGTCCTTTTTTTGAATAAGCCAAACATTTTCGTGTAGTATATCAAGTTCGCCCCCAGTGACGCAAGTGTGCTTGACGAAGCTAAATGAATTTGCTAGTCTACAACTATGAAAAATAGAAAAATTTCAGTCTGTGGCTGGAGTTATAGACTGAGCGCTGAGAAAATAGCCCGCGAAATGGAAAATATTGCTGTCGACACTGTCGATCTAGCAGCATGTCCGTTTGTCGATCCAAACGCTGTCTCGCCAAACACTGGCGGAGAAACTGAGTTAGTTACGGGCACTGGAGGAAGCGATCCTATTACTAAAGAGCGCTCAGATATCGAATCATTTTTATCGAGCGGAAAATGGAAAGTAGGGTGCACCCTATTTAATTCGCGCTACGACGATTACACGACACTTGAATCAATCCGCGCAACGGGCGGCCTTGTACCCGACGAACACTGGGAGGAAAACCGCCGCATCCTTGCTGATGCAATAAAGCTTTCGGCAGAATGGAAGTCGCCCTACATCCTTTTGCACGCAGGATACATCAACCATGCCGACAAGGCAGGTTTTCAAAAGCTCTTCGACCGTCTCCAATACGCACGCGACCTTTGCGCAGACGCGGGGATTGAACTTGTCCTTGAAACCGGCCAAGAAACGGCCGATGACCTAGCAGGCCTTTTAGTTAATCTTCCAGGCGTCTATGTAAACTTCGATCCTGCAAATATGATTCTCTACGGCAAGGGCGACCCTGTAAAAGCAGTCAAAACCCTCGCTCCGTGGATCCGCCATATTCACATCAAAGATGCCTTCTACTCTAAAACGCCCGGCACTTGGGGCGAAGAAGCAAAATGGACTACCGGCGAAGTCGGGGCCGGGAACTTCATTCAAGCTCTTGATGAAATCGGTTTTGACGGCTATCTCTCTGTCGAACGCGAAGCAGGCAACGACCGCCCACGCGACATAGCTGACGCCGTAATTGATCTGCGTAATCGCTAATAAACAAGGTGCAAAACATGACTAAAATTGCTATCGTTGGTTTTGGTTTCATGGGCCGGACGCACTACGGCGCATGGAAAAAGTGCCGGAACGCTAAAGTAGTAGCCGTCTGCGATTCAAATCTCGCGCAGCTATCAGCTAAGGTCGTAGGAAATATTGCTGGCGCAGCTGATAATACGGCGCTACCGAAAAGTGTTAAAATCTACGCCGATTTTGAAGAGATGCTTTCAGCTGGTGGGTTTGACGTAGTCGACATCACATTGCCTACGCCGCTTCACCGCAAAACTACGACAGCCGCACTCAAAGCAGGCTATCATGTTTTATGTGAAAAGCCAATGGCGCTTAATCTTGCCGATTGCGATGCAATGCTTGCAGAAGCAAAAAAATCAAAGCGCGTTCTTCTTGTAGCACAATGCGTACGTTTCTTCCCTGAATACGCATGGCTATCAGATGCGATTAAATCAAAGCGCTTCGGCAAGGTTATTGCTGCTGATTTTACTAGATTCATGGCTGCACCACAATGGTCACCCAAGGGTGGGTCATGGCTCTTGGACGAGTCAAAATCTGGCGGTCTTTATGTTGATGCGCATATTCACGATTCCGACTACATTGCATCAATATTCGGAATGCCTGAATCTGTACAGTCGGTTGCGCACAAGTCGGTACACGGATATACCGACCACACAACAACGCTCTACACGTACCCCGACGGCAAAATCGTAACATCCGACAGTTCATTTGCAGCTTCCCAATCATTAGTGTGGGATGCTTCTGCTCGCGTACTTTTCGAAGAAGCAACTGTCTACATCGGCGGGCGCTACCAGCAGCCGATCACGGTTTATCCAAACAAAGGTAAGCCCTTCTCGCCTAAGATCGGCAAATTAAGCGGCTACGAAGAAGAAGTGCGCTATTTCCTTTCGATGCTCACGTCAGAAAAAGCAAAGAGCGAAAAATTAACTGCCGAAAACGCACGAGATTCGATTGCGCTAGTCTTAGCAGAGAAGAAATCCGCGGCAACTGGAAAGAAAATAAAACTCTAATGCTCAAAACACTTACAGTGGGATATCGCGCAGGCGATCTTTTCGAGAAAACAAAGCGTGGCGAGCGCGTGAGCGCTACGTGGCTACAAGGCGATGTCACATGCCATACGCTTGATTTGTATGACCGTCACGCAATTGAGAAAACCCACCATGCTAAAGCCATCTGTGCGCCACATCTCCCTGATGGGCCATGGCAACTCATTAAGTTTCGCACAGGACCAAAATTAATGTCTGGCGAACTTGCGCTCAACCTACTGCAAGAAATCCACCTCCTAAAAAAGAAGTGTGCCTGTAAGGTAGAAATTGATTTTGTTGGGCGTGAAAGAGATAAAAACGATCTACTCTCTAAAATCAAGGACGACCCCGGGCGCATACGCGACTTCTCAGCAAGATGGAAGGCGTCCGTACCAGGCATCGAGCCGCTTGAATTTACGAGTGTTCCAGGTTGCTTCTGCCACCGTCGTCTCGATGAAGGCGGGCTTGCACTTGCCGAAGTAGCTTCACGCGAACTTAAAGAGACAAACGGCGAAAAGCGGCTTTTAGATATGGGCTGTGGATGCGGGCTAGTAGGCTATCTCATTGCTAAGGCCGCAAAAGACATCTCCCTCGTTATGGTCGACTCCCACAGCCGCGCCGTGGAAGCTGCGAATATCAACTCGGCAAATCTTAAAATCCCTGCCGAAGTGATACTCTCCGATACAGGAACACCCGAACGGATGGACGGCACCTTCGATGTTTTTGTCGGCAATCCTCCCTATTACAGCGACTACAGAATCGCCGACGTATTTTTGGAAACGGCTAAACGAGCACTAAAGATAGGCGGCGTATGCTACACGGTATGCAAAAACGCGGCAGGCTTAGTGCCAGTACAAGAACGTTATTTCCCTTCTGTCGAAATCATCAACCGCCGTGGTTATGCGGTACTTAAAAGTGTAAAAGGACTTTAATTCATGTTAAATCTTGGGTTTAGGCGCTTTCGTCTCGGAGAGATATTTAGAATTCCCGTCTACCTTGACTGGTCGACAATATTCCTCGCGCTGATGTTCTTACAATCAGGCTCGGTGCTTTTTGCTCTTGGGCTTACAATCATCTTGCTTGCATCAATTATCTTTCACGAACTTGCGCATTCTCTTACTGCCCGCTGCTTCGGATATGAAACGCGCGATATTACACTTACCGTGATAGGTGGGTGCGCTTCGCTTGAAAGAATGCCGAGCAAGGCGTGGCAAGAGTTCCTTACTGCTGCAGCAGGGCCTGCTTCGAGCATAGTCTTTGGAATTGTCCTTTGTATATTGGCAGGCTTCACACCCCATGGCAATATGCTGGGCGATGTCCTCTACTGCGGCGGGCTAATAAATTATGGCCTTGCCCTTTTCAACTTACTCCCTGGCTTCCCGATGGATGGTGGGCGCATTTTCCGTAGCGCGCTTCGCTTGTTCTTCACAAGAGCAAAGGCTACATACGTAGCAATGCTTGTTGGCCGCATCGCGGCAGTAACACTCGTAGCTGGGCCCCTTCTTGGAATTACTCATATCTGGATAATTCCACTCGGCGGCTCAATAATACTTAGAGCTTTGATCGCATTTATGATTTGGCGCGAAGGATACCGCGAGTACCTTTCAGCGCTCGACGAAGAACGCTTCACACGGTGGACGCAAGGCGATTTTAACGCGCGCGTTTCACCGCCGCCATACGACGATTAAGAATAATAAGCGGCCGCTTAGCGGCCGCCGTTTTTTGATTTGCCGCGGCAAAAAGCCAACGCATAAGCGCCGACAACCGCAAAACATATTACAGGCACTACAAAGCTCGCCCTGAGCGACTGAGACGAAGCATTTAGATTTGGATCTACTGCCGCGTCAAACATCGGCACAAGATTAGCCCAAAAGCCAGGGCTATCAATAATTGATGCCATCCAAGGCGTAAGAAGCGCGCCGCCAACTATCGCCATAATAAGACCTGCCGCGCCAATCTTGTGTGCGCGCGGATCGATCCCCCCTAGGCCAATACCGTAAATTGTCGGGAACATCAACGACATAAAGCCGCTCATAGCGCAAAGGCATAAAACATTTTTGGAGAACGGAAGACCAAAAGCCGTAAAGATAACTTCTGAACTTAGGTACATAACACCAAAACCCGACAAAATCGCGCCAAACGCAAAGAGTGCCATCATGCGAGCTGGCTCAAACCACTTCATCAAAAATGTGCAAGCCCAACGGCATACAATGAAAAGACACAACGCGATTAGATAATACGATGCGCCTTGTGCTGGCGTCACGCCAAGTTCTTTCTGGCAATAGACATTCATCCATGTCCAAGCCGCAATCTGAACGCCGACATAAAATACTTGGGCGACAACTCCAAAGCACCACCGCGGCGAACGGATCAAGATAGCGAGAACTTCTTTGATACTAGCCGACGACTCCTCAACTTTATCGACATCGGTTGGCTTAGAAACAAAGAAGAAAAGCCATATCGCAGCACATAACGCGCACAAGCCGACATATGGAACGCACACCCAGAAAAGCTCGTTATGAACTATCTGCGACAAGCTAGCAGGATCCATCGCCTGGCGCTGTTCAGCTGTCGCAGGATTTAAATTGCGCAGAATAAGCTGTTGAGCCAGTATTATGCCGGCAAGAGAACCGAGCGGATTAAACATCTGCGCAAAATTCAACCTACGAACTGCCGTATCTTCTGGGCCGAGAGCAAGGACGTAAGGGTTACACGTCGTTTCAAGTACGGCACAGCCGCCTGCCACAACGAATATACCAACAATATACGTCCAAAAACTCTGCATCACGCACGCAGGAACGTACATTAGCGCGCCTATTACGTACACACCTAGACCCGCTAAAACACCGACACGATAGCCGCGCTTTTGGATTAGCAGCGATGCCAGCAAGGCCACAACTGAATATGCGCCGTAAAACGATATCTGGACAAAACCCGCCGTTGATTGGGTTGTCATAAATATCTTCTGAAATGACGGCACAAGATTATCCGTCATATTATTCAGAAGCCCCCAAACAGCGAAACAGCTTGCCAGCATAGCAAATATCAAAAGATATTTGCGCGGCACAACACAATTAGGCCCTGCTACTTTTTCCATCTTTGCCCCCTCTTAACGCCTTAGCGCCCTACCGCCTTGCGGTAACGCGCAATAAGCGAATTAGTCGAAGCATCGTGTTTGCAGGAAGGAACATCGGCTACTAAATCTTCGAGAACGCACTTCGCTAAAACTTTGCCAAGCTGAACGCCCCACTGGTCAAAGCTAAACACGTTTAGGATAACACCCTGAACAAATACCTTATGCTCGTAAAGCGCGATAAGCGCACCCAACGTCGCCGGGGTTAGCTTATCGCACAGCAATGTGTTCGTGGGGCGATTGCCTTCAAACGTCTTAAATGGAACAAGCTCTTCCAATATCCACGCCGTGGTGGCAGAATATGAAAAGGTCAAACCCGATGTGGTGATCGTGGATTCCATACAGACTATGTATTCCGATCTGTCCTCCTCCCTGCAGGGAAGCGTGACCCAGGTCAGAGAGTGCGCCTCCGTGCTTATTGGAAAAGCAAAAACCGACGGTGCGGCTGTGATCATTGTGGGTCATGTGAATAAGGAAGGCGGCATCGCCGGTCCCAAGGTACTGGAACATATGGTGGATGCGGTGCTGTCCTTTGAAGGGGAACGTCGTCAGTCCCACCGGGTGATCCGTGCCATCAAGAATCGTTACGGCAGCACCAACGAAATCGGCGTGTTTGAAATGACCG
>JAGBXE010000058.1 GCA_017629455.1 Kiritimatiellia bacterium | reverse complement strand
CGGCCAGGAGCCGCCGTTCGTTAACGCATCGCGTGCGCCCGGAGAGTGGCAGTCGTTCGATATAATTTTCCACCCTGCCAGATGGGAGGGCGACAAGCTCGTCGATAAGGCGCGTATGACAGTGTTTGCTAATGGCGTTCTCGTTCACGAGAATTGGCCTCTTGAAGGGCCGACCGATTATATCAAGCGTGCCGTTCATAGCAAAGAAAGCGAAACACCGTGCGGGCCTGTCTCACTTCAGGATCACGGCAATCCCGTGCGCTTTAGAAATATCTGGATACGCAAGATTCCTTCGCCGCGCGCAAATACTGTACACGGAGGCGATTATTTCTCCCATGAGCAATCTGCAAAGCTCAGGGCCGAACTTTCCGCAAAGACACTCGCCCTTGCAAATAACGCAAAGCGCGATTGCGATAAGCTTGTGTGGCTGTGGGAGTCGTACACGTATAAGGCCGACGAGAATGTCAAAGCTCGGATCGATGAGCTTACAGAAACGTATGTACAGTACTTATCAAAACTTCAAGGCGAGGTTTCGAGCGAGGTGCGTACGGAGCTTTCTAATATGTGGGGCTTTGCTCGCATGGGTGTAAGGTGCAAGTTCCTCACTGAGGAGTCTAAGCTTGTAAAGGCAGTTAAGAAGGCTCTTGAGTCCACGAAAGTAACAGAGCGTCATTATTGATTTTTAGGAGTTATAAAATATGCGTACGTTGCCATTTGATAAAGCAAAGTTAGAGGAAATAGCAGCAAAGTGGCCCACCCCGTTTCACGTGTACGATGCTAAGGCGATTCGTGCAAACGCAAAGCGCCTTAAGAAGGCCTTTTCGTGGAACAAGGGCTTTAAGGAGTATTTTGCTGTTAAGGCTGCGCCTAATCCGCACCTTATGAAGCTTCTTAAGGAGTTCGATTTCGGTAGCGATTGCTCTTCAATGGCAGAGCTTGTGCTTGCCGAAAAGGTGGGTAATGTCGGCGAGGCAATTATGTTTACGTCGAACGATACGCCTGCCGAAGAATTCCGCAAAGCCTGGGAATTAGGCGCGATAATTAATTTCGATGACGTAACTCACATTCCTTTCTTCTTCGATGTCATACGCGGCGAAGATGGTGCTGTGCCTGATATCTCCGAAAAACTTTTCTGCTGCAGGTTTAACCCCGGGCCGTTAAAAGGAGGTAACGCCATTATCGGCAAGCCCGAGGAAGCAAAGTACGGTTTTACGCGCGATCAGCTTGTTGAAGGCTATCGCAAAATGAAGGAAGCGGGAGCTAAGCGTTTTGGGCTTCATACGATGGTCGCTTCCAATGAGCTCGACCCCGAGTACATAATTGACACTGCAAAAATGCTCTTTTCGCTTGTGGGCGAATTGCGCGAAGAAGCAGGCGTTGAATTTGAGTTTATCAATATCGGCGGCGGCATAGGGATTGCTTACCGTCCTGATCAGCAGGCGATGGATCTTGAGCGCGTTGGCTCAGGGATAAAGCAGGCTTACGAAGAGCTTATTGAGAAGCGCGGCATCAAGCCGATATCGCTTTTCATGGAATGCGGCAGGTGCATTACGGGTCCATATGGCTATCTCGTTTCGCGCGTTCGCCACATTAAAAAGACGTATCGTTTATATGCTGGATTAGACTCTTGCATGTCGAATATTATGAGGCAGGCTCTTTATGTCGCATACCATGAAATTGTCGTTCCTGGCAAAGAAAATTCAGGCGATACAACGCTTTACGATGTAACAGGTTCTCTTTGCGAAAACAACGACAAGTTCGCCATTGGGCGTGTGTTGCCAGTTCTTGAAGTAGGCGATATTGTCGTAATATGCGACGCAGGTGCGCATGGCCACGCGATGGGTTTCCAGTACAACGGGAAGCTGCGCAGCGCCGAACTTCTTTTAGAAGAAGATGGAACGGTTAGCGAAATTCGCCGCGCGGAAACGCTCGACGATTATTTTGCAACGCTCGATTTTAGCACGCTTTAACATTTTCTTGAGAAAATCTACCACAGAATTTTACCATCAATCTTATGAATATTTTAGCGTATGTTGATCCTTCGGTGATGTCGTACACCGTTCAAGCTGTAGCTGGTGTAGCTATTGCTCTAGGCGTTGTGTTCGGCGTTGTTTGGCGGCGTATTAAAAAGGGTGCAAGCAAGGCCCTTGGCCGCGATGAAAATGCCGGTAAGGAATTTGAAGACGAAGTTCGTGCCGTTTAACCGCACGTAATTCAAATTCTTAGCTGATTTCTTAAATCGGTTTATTATCTTATCTTTAGGCGCTTCTTCTCCCAAGTAAGGAAGAAGCGCCTTTGGTCAATAGGTTGTGTCTTGGTGGCGGAAAGTGCACAATCTGTTGATATCTTTTTTTGGATTCCCCCTTGCGCCCATACACGATTTAGTGTATTATACTCCCCAGAGACACAACAGATAGTTAAAAACTCAAAAAATAGG
>JAGBXE010000057.1 GCA_017629455.1 Kiritimatiellia bacterium | reverse complement strand
GGAGATTGGGGAGTGTCCCTGGACAGTGTCTTTTTTGCACGATGCCCCCATGGGGCGTTCCTTCCTGCGTTTTTCCTTCTTCTTTCGTTCCTTGTCTCTTTTCTTCTGAGCATCCTTTCGCCACCTCGACAACATGCCTTTCCGATTTGACTCATTTAATTGTACAATTTCCACTCTAGGGGAGAGTAAAGGTGCGGGGAAAATATTTTTTTGGTATAATTCAAAAGTTATGAAAGATTTGAAAGAAGCTTATAAAACAATAGAGGCGGACAATTTTGCACCGCTTATGGAAATTTCGTTTATTGACGGTAACAGCCGTCAAACCTTTCACTATGAGAAGGTTACCTGGAATATCGGTGGCGAGGAGAAGGGCCTTCGGTATGGAGAAAATCCCGGCCAGCAGGCGGCATTATATAAACTTGTGAATGGTAATTTGGTTTTGGGTGATGTGGAGATGGTGCAGCCAGGGCGTTACCTTGCATCCGTGCCTGAACTCCTTCAGTCTGGCAAGCACCCCGGTAAAACTAATGTGACCGATACGGACAACGCTCTTAATATCCTACGCTATTTGATGGATAAGCCATGCGCAGTAATTGTAAAGCATAATAATCCTTGCGGTGTTGCAACGGGTTCCACCCTGGCGGAGGCGTATTTCCGCGCGAACAAGGCCGACCGTCTTGCTGCGTTTGGAGGTGCGATTGCCTTGAATCGCGAATGCGACCTTGATACCGCCAAACTGATTGTTGAAAATTATGCAGAAGTAGTCGTTGCGCCCGATTTCAAGCCTGGCGTGATGGATGTTTTCGCCACAAAGAAGAATCTTAGAGTTTTTCGCATTAAAAACATGGAGAGGCTTACCGATTTTGTGGCAAAGCATGTGGTTGACTTCAAATCTCTTGTCGATGGCGGCATCGTCGCCCAGACATCGTTCTCTGTCAATGCAAGAAAGCCAGAGGATATGATGCCAGCGTATTGCAATAGGAAAATCGTTGATAAAGCGAGCGGGGAGACAAGCTACAAAGAGTATAAAATCGCAAGAATGCCTACGGCCAAGGAATATGAAGATCTTGTGTTCGGCTGGCTCGTGGAGGCTGGCGTGACGTCGAATTCGGTTCTTTATGTCAAGGACGGTGTCACGGTGGGCATTGGTACGGGCGAGCAGGACCGCGTAGGTGTCGCTGAAATCGCACGCGACAAGGCGTATACAAAGCATGCCGATTGGATTTCGTGGGAGAAGTATCAAAAGCCGTACAACGATTTGAGACTCGTCTTCGGCGAAACGGACGGAGCGCTCAAGCAGGCCGAAATCATGGAGCAGACGCGAGCCGAGAAGGGCGGACTGCCTGGGTGCGCAATGGTCTCAGACGCGTTTTTCCCGTTCCGCGATGGTGCGGAGGTTGGCATTCGCGAAGGAATCACTTCAATCGTGCAGCCGGGCGGCGCCATACGCGACTGGGATGTAATTGACTGCTGCAACGAGGCCGGCGTGGCGATGGTCTTTACCGGGCAGCGTAGTTTCCGCCACTAAGCAATTTATCAGGTGCAGCAAGGGAGTGTAATATATGAACGGGATAACATTTGGCGAAGCGTGGGCATACGGTGGTCCGCTTATGTGGGTGCTTGCATTTTTCTCTGTGATGTCGTTTGCCAATACATTGTATATTCTGTTTTCACAGCGTAAAAAACCATTTATCAAGGCTTCCATAGCGCGGCTTAAAAAGTCCAAAGACCCGGAAGCGGAAGGAGCCCGCATAGCCGAGCGCATTCAAGCCAGTGTTGACTGGCTTGCCGATATCGCGGCGATCGCTCCGCTCGTCGGCCTGCTTGGTACTGTTCTGGGCATGTTTCAGGCCTTTGGCGGAATAGCGACCGACGTTGCCGCCGGAGCCAAGCCGGTTGTTCTCGCTCAAGGAGTTTCGCAGGCCATTGTAACTACGATCTTCGGCCTTGTTGTAGCAATACCTTCGCTTGTAATGCATGCGTTTTTGCGCCGCCGCGCCTCGCGCCTTATTGCTGCGCTTGAGGAGAAAGCCGATGAAGTTTTCGCCTAAATCATCGTCAAAGCCAACGGCGCTAACGCTCACGTCAATGCTTGATGTGATATTCCTTCTGCTGTGCTTCTTTGTCACCGTTAGCGTGTATTCGCAGTGGGAGAGCGAAATAAGCATAAAATTGCCGTCGGCAGAAACAGCCGATGAGCCTAACCGTCTGCCCGGTGAGGTTATAATAAACATTGCAGAAAGCGGGTCGGTGCGCCTTAACGGAATGGACATGAGTTTGTCAGACCTTCAATCGCGACTTTCCAAACTCTCCAAGATATACCCCGACCAGTCAGTAATCATACGCGCCGACCGAGTCACAAAGTACGAGTTTCTTGTCGACATAATTGATACGTGTCGCAAGGCGGGGGTTTGGAATTTTTCGCTTGCCACATCTAACGGAGAGAAGTCTCCATGATGTTTTTTGCGCTTATTGCCGCTGCAGTCACGGTATTGCCTTCCGATAGGATGGCTATGGCCGATCGTTTGTTTGATCGCGGCGATTATGCAAGTGCGCGGGTGGAGTATGTCGCGCTGAAAGATCAAAATGGTATCGCCACCGATGAGATATTGTATAGGCTGGCGGAGTGCGACCGTCTTGCGGGCGATAAGGCAAAGGCGGCGGCGTCCTATTCTGAATTAATCGAGAAATATCCGCTCTCGCGCCACGCCGATCGCTCACGCCTCATGAAGGCTTTGACAAATGAAGGCCATGAGCGTATCGCGGCGTTAAAGGTGCTCGATTCCGATAAGGTTAGGCCGGCAGTAAGGGCGAGCGCCTTATACCATTTAGGTATTGCGACGAGTGACAGGGACGCTCTTGCGCGATGCATAAAACTTGAGCCCAAGGGGCCCTATGCGCTTTACGCAAAGTTCCATCACGCATCGCTTGCCTTAGATGATTCTAATTATGCTGTGCGCCGAGCGGCATTGGCCGAGCTTTTGGATGTGTATTACAGCGGCGACAGCCGTTTGTCGCGCGAGGCGCTTTATTTTGCGGCGATTAAATGCTACGGCGAGAAGCGCTATGATGAGTCTTCGATACTATTTCGTCGCTATGTTAAAGGCGCTCTGAAGGGCGATGTAAGGTTGGCGGCGGCAAGAAACTATGCGGCGTGGAGCGATTATCTTTTAGGGCGTTATTCAGATGCTGCCGCGATGTGCGAAGGTGCCGGCGGTGAGGATGCGGCATATTTGCTC
>JAGBXE010000056.1 GCA_017629455.1 Kiritimatiellia bacterium | reverse complement strand
GATTTCTGCAGGCCCTATGCGATAACCAGACGACTTAATAACGTCATCGGCGCGGCCAACGTAATGGAAGTAGCCGTTTTCATCGCGCCAAGCTAAATCGCCAGTATGGTATATGCCTCCACGCCACGCTTCGTTCGTTTTTTCTTCATCCTTGTAATATCCAAGGAATATTCCAGGATGCGGAGAATTGCGGGGAGTGCGTACGATAATCTCGCCATTTTCACCAGCAGGTACGCAATTGCCGTCAGCGTCAACTAATTCAATTCCGTAATCTGGAACAGCTCTACCCATTGAACCAGGCTGAAGGGCATCACCTACGAGATTTGCAAGAGCAAGTGTAGTTTCAGTCTGCCCAAAGCCTTCTGCAATTCTTAGACCAGTTGCACGCTGGAATTGAGTAAAGACTTCTGGGTTGAGAGCTTCGCCGGCTGTCGTTGCGTGACGCAGCGACGAGAAATCGTATTTTGAGATATCCTGCTTAATGAGCATTCGATAAATCGTCGGCGGCGCGCAGAAGGTGGTGATGTTGTACTTAGCAAACATCGGAAGAACGTTTTCAGCGTCGAAGCGCTCGAAATCGTATGTAAAGACCGCACCTTCGCAAAGCCACTGGCCATAGAGTTTGCCCCACAAAGCCTTGCCCCAGCCAGTTTCGGATATTGTAAAGTGCAAACCATCACGTTCAACGAGATGCCAATATTTAGCAGTTACAAAATGGCCAAGAGCGTATTTGTGGCTGTGAAGGGCCATCTTTGGATAACCAGTCGTGCCGCTCGTAAAGAACATTAGCATCGGCTCGTTGCCGCAAGGCGAATCTGCGCTGCGCTCGAAAACATCGGAAAAGCCAGGAACTTCGGCGTTGTAGTCGTGCCAGCCTTCGCGCTTGCCGTATACGATTATTTTAGTTAGTTTGACGCCAATTTCCTTTTCGGCCTCATCGACTTGTTCGGCGATATTGTCGTCGCCTGTGCAGAAGAGCGCCTTTACATCGCCAGCCTTAAAGCGATACGTAAGATCGTGTACCTTAAGCTGACTTGTTGCAGGGATAGCGACAGCTCCAATTTTGTGGCACGCAAGTATTGTCGGCCAGAATTGGTAGTGGCGCTTTAAGATAAGCATCACTTTATCGCCCTTGCCCACGCCAAGTGAAACGAGGTAGTTTGCAACGCGATTTGATTGCTCCATCATATCACGGAACGTAAAGCGGCGCTCGCGCATATGAGCGGAGATATGAAGCATTGCAAGTCGGTTTGGATCTTTCTTTGCTATGGCATCGACTATGTCGAATGCAAAATTGAAATCGTTTTCGTTTTCGAACTTTACGTGTTTAAGGCGCCCGTCTTCATCCTCTTCGCACTTAACAAACTTTTCGGCTATGAGCGGTTCGTTCGGTTTGCGGCGGCTCATACGCACCATGGGAAGCGATTGCGCCTCTTGATCGCCAGCCATTACCATGGCGATGAATGTGCACTTTTCGCCGCCCACGGCTATCATTCCGTGCGGCGTGGAGGAGTTATAGAATATGGAATCGCCAGTATTAAGAATTTCTTCGTTGTCTCCAACTTTTATGCGCATAGAACCGGAAACTACGTAGTCGAATTCTTGACCTGCGTGAGTTGTGGTATGGATTGCGCGGCCTTGCTGGCGTTCGTCATAATCGTACGTCACAAAGTAAGGCGTAGCGAGCCTGCCTTTAAACATGGCGGCCATATTACGAATGAGTATGCCTTGCTCTTGGACTGTGATAGGGCCGTTTCCGCCGCGGCTTACGACAAAGTTTGAAAGCTTTGCTGTACGACCTTCGAGAAGGGTGTTGATGTCGACCCCGAACGCTAAAGAACATTTGTGAAGGAACGTAAAAGGCGGATCCATGGTTCCTGCTTCAATATCAAGATAGTCGCGCTCTTCTACGCCGGTAAGGCGCGCCATTTCAGCCGGCGATTTGCCGCTGATTTCGCGAAGCTCTCTTATTCTTGAGGCCATGTCCTTTAAAAGTACGTTCATTTTTTCTTTCCTTATCTTACTAAAAATTACGGACCACCAAGCCTGCCCTGGTGATCCGTTATCCCATAAACTCGGTTAGGTCCTCTTTATAAAACGACGACCTCCCCGGCGGTAATACGGCCACCAGGGAAGCTAATAATTCGAATGTCGTTCCAAAAATTCATTTGCGCGTATTATACCAAATTTTTTTGTTTTGTGTTAACTAGAACTTATCTTCAAAATCGTACCAAAAGGGAATGTGGTATAATAATAAAATCTTTTTCGGTTTATTGCGGAGGGAAGAAGATGCAAATTAGGCAGATTAGTATCTATCTTGAAAACAAGCCGGGGCAGTTGAGTGCAATCTGCCGCGTTCTTGCTGATGCAGACATTAATATCGCAGCGCTTTCGTTGGCCGACACTAGCGATTTTGGCCTTCTTAGAATGATTGTCGACGACCATGAAAAAGCTAAAGATGTCCTTTCATCTTGCGGTTATCCAGTTGTCGTTCGTGAAGTCGTAGCTGTTTTAGTGCCAGATACTCCAGGCGGAATGTCGAAGGTGCTCTGCGCTATTGATGAAGCTCAAGTCGATGTCGAATACAGTTATGCTTTTGCCTTTCATAGGGGCGAAAAAGCCGTGCTTGTATTTAGTTTCAAAGATGCTGACACGGCCGCAAAGGCACTTGCCAAAGCCGGGTGCATTACACTTGCTGAAAATGAATTGAAGGAAATAGAGAAGTGAAGTACGTATCAACGCGCGCTCAAGCTTGCGCATCAGGTGTAGAAACGGTTTTTCAGGGTCTTGCTCCCGACGGAGGTTTGTATCTTCCGCTTTCGGTAACTCCAATTGTGGGCATTGATAAGGCAGTCACCTTACGTCAGGCAGAAGAGCTTGTTATGGGCTCTCTTTTCGACGACTTCCCTGAACAAGTGCGAAATGATGCGCTCGATCGCCTTTCGTCAAGATTCCCTGCTGAAGATCCAGTGCCCTTAGTTGAGCATGATGGTTTGATGATGCTAGAGCTTTTCCATGGCAAAACAGGCGCATTTAAAGATGTTGCGCTTTCGATGCTTCCAGTTCTTATGCGCCATGCTGCAGGCGGTCGTCGTGTTCTCGTCCTTACTGCAACAAGTGGAGATACAGGTTCTGCCGCGATGCAAGGTTTTGCAGGCGTTGAAGGCACTGAGATAATCGTATTCTATCCAGCAGAAGGCACATCGCGTATTCAGCGCCTTCAGATGACTACGCCCGCAGATGCAAATGTTCACGCTGTCGGTATCCGCGGCAATTTTGACGATGCACAGTCGGCAGTTAAGCGTATCTTTGCTGATCGTGCCATAAATGAAGAAGCTAGCTCAAATGGCATTACGCTTTCGTCTGCAAATTCCATTAATACTGGTAGGCTTATTCCGCAGATAGCCTATTACGTTATGGCAGGTGCGCGAATTGGCGGTGAGTTTGATGTTGTCGTTCCTAGTGGAAACTTCGGTAATATTCTTGCCGCACACTACGCTAAGTTACTTGGCTCACCGATACGTCGCTTGGTTGTAGCTTCTAATGTCAACGACGTGCTTGCGCGTTTTGTTTCGACTGGCGTCTATGATCCAGGGCCTAATTTCACGGTTACCAATTCGCCGTCTATGGACATTCGCCGCAGTTCAAATGTCGAACGTCTCCTTTGGCTTCTTAACATGAACGGCGATGCCAACGAGGCTGGTCGGTTAACGGCAGCTTTAATGCGTGACCTTGATGAGAAGGGGCGCTACGAGCTTTCGCAAGACGCGAAGAAACGCCTTTTTGCCGATTACTCTGGTGGTGTTGCAACGCCTGAGGAAACGCTTTGCGAGATGCGCCGAATGAGGCAGGCATGCGGTTATCTAGTCGATCCTCACACGGCTGTTACAACTGCCGTTGCTAAGAAGTTGGGCTATCCTCAAAATGGCGTTCCGTGTGTGATCGCAGCTACAGCAACACCATACAAGTTCCCGGAGACGTGCCTTAAAGCGTTTGGCGCCGACATCCTCAATGATCCGCCGCCTTCCATTTCAGATCTCGATCGTCTGCCTGTCGTTCAAAAAGATATTGTCGATGTCGAAGG
>JAGBXE010000010.1 GCA_017629455.1 Kiritimatiellia bacterium | reverse complement strand
GCAGCAGATTTGCGACGCTATGAATCGTGCTTCGCTTTGCGGTCTTGGTCAGACGGCTTCCAATCCCGTGCGCTCGACCTTGCAGTACTTCATGGATGAGTACCTCGAGCACATTAGGGATCGTAAATGCCGCGCCGGCAAGTGCACGAAGCTCGTCACGTACAAGATTGACGAAGCGAAGTGCAAGGGCTGCACGATGTGTGCACGTAAGTGCCCGGCAAACGCAATCTCTGGCGAGGTGCGTAAGGCGCATGTAATTGATACGTCGAAGTGCGTCAAGTGCGGCGCTTGCGAGGCGGTCTGCAAGTTCGATGCAATCAGCCACGGCTGAAATGAAAGGATCTTCATCGATGGAAACCGAGATGATAGAGCTTGAAGTAAACGGCGTTGAGGTCGAAATCCCGAAGGGGTCGAATTTGCTCGTCGCCGCACGCGCTGCGAATGTTAGCATTCCGACGCTTTGCTACCACCCCGACTTGAAGCCAGGCGCAAGCTGTGGCATCTGCGTCGTAAGGCAGCTCGTTCCTAGCCGCAATCCTGCCGACAACGGCAAGTTTGTGCCTAGCCCCAAACTCCTTCGTGCGTGCTGCACGGAGGCTATGCCCGGGATGAAGATCGTCACGCACGATCCTGATCTCGTTCAGGTAAGGCGTACGGTTCTTGAGCTTATTCTTGCCAACCACCCGAATGACTGCTTGCAGTGTTCGCGTTCTGGCTGTTGTGAGCTTCAGCAGCTCGCTGCGGATTTCGGAATTCGCGAAAATCCGTTCCCGAAAGAGGTTATTCACCGCGACGTCGACAATTCCACGCCGTCGATCGTTCTTAACCCCGACAAGTGCATTAAGTGCGGTCGTTGTGCCGATGTCTGCCAGAACATGCAGAATGTTTGGGCGCTTGAGTTCATCGGTCGTGGCGAGAAGACTGTCATGTCGCCTGCCGCTGGCGTTAAGCTTGCTGAGTCGCCCTGCATTAAGTGCGGCCAGTGCTCGGCACACTGCCCCGTTGGCGCGATTTACGAAAACGACGAAACTAAGAAGGTTTGGTCGGCGTTGCAGGATCCTGAGAAGGTCTGCCTCGTCCAGATCGCTCCTGCCGTTCGCGTTGCTGTTGGTGAAGCATTCGGCATGAAGCCAGGCGAGCTTTCGACTGGCAAGATTTATGCCGCGCTTCGTCGCCTTGGCTTTAATAAGGTGTTTGATACTAACTTCTCCGCTGACGTTACAATCATGGAAGAAGGCACCGAGTTTATCAAGCGCTTTACAAGCGGCGGCACGCTTCCGCTCATCACTTCCTGCTGCCCAGCATGGACTGATTGGATGGAGAAGTACGCTCCCGATTTCACCGAGAACTTCTCGTCGGCAAAGTCGCCTCAGCAGATGCTCTCCGCTCTTGCCAAGACGTATTGGGCCGACAAGAATAAGATCGACCATAAGAAGGTTCATGTAACCTCGATCATGCCTTGCACGGCCAAGAAGTACGAAATCTCACGCGACGAGTATATGAGCTCGACGGGTACGCAGGATACCGACGTTGTCCTTACGACGCGCGAACTTGCTCGTATGATTAAGGCTGCAGGTATCGACTTCAACTCACTGCCCGATGAAAATGCAGACGATCTTCTCGGCTCCTACACGGGTGCAGGAACGATCTTCGGCGTCACGGGTGGCGTTATGGAAGCTGCGCTTCGTACGGCATATTGCCTTATTACTGGCGAAGCAAAGCCGCCGTCGATTGAGTTCAAGGAAGTTCGTGGCATGGAAGGTGTCAAGACGGCCAAGCTCAATATCGCCGGTAAGGAAGTCAATATTGCTGTCGCCCACCAGATGGGTAATGTCGAGAAGGTTCTCGATCAGATCCGTGAAGACAAGGCGGCCAACCGCAAGCCTCGTTATGATTTCATCGAAGTGATGGCTTGCCGCGGTGGTTGCATTGGCGGCGGCGGTCAGCCCACAGGTGCTACCGACGAAGTTCGTGCACAGCGCACGGCTGGTCTCTACACCGACGATGAAAAGTGCACGCTTAGAATGTCGCACCTCAATCCTGAAGTGACGGCTCTCTACAAGGATTATCTCGGTCAGCCTGGTTCTGGCACCGCCGAGCGTATCCTCCATACGCACTACCACAAGCGCGAAACTTACCAGTTCAAGTAAGAAGCGCCTTGTCCTTCGGCAGATGATTCCGAAAATCATTCACTGCTGTTGGTTTGGAGGACCCAAAACCCAACTCGCGAGCAAATGTCTCGCGAGTTGGCGTCTTTATGCGTCTGACTGGGCTATTCATGAATGGTCGATTGAAGAAGTACGCGATAAAGGTTTTGAGTTGGGTTTTAATTCAGCCGTAGAATCTTTCTTTGATAAGGCAATAGAGGCAAAGAAATGGTCTATGGCCAGCGACTTTGTCAGGATGTTGGCTCTTTATGCCGAAGGTGGCGTTTATTTTGATTTTGATGTTGAGCTTATTTCGAATTTAGAATCCCTTCCTTCAGGCGAATGGGTAGCTGGCGAGAAAACAGCACTTGGCGAAGTTTGGATGGCTTCAGGCGCAGGCATCGCTTTACGAAAGTGCAGTGAAGTTGCGCTTGGGATGATAAACGCATACGAGAAAATTGAGTTTGATCCAGCGCGCGAAATGATGCCGTGGATAAACGGTCATCTTTCAAGGTTTCCTCTTCAAATAATTCCTCCTGAGATTATGTGCCCAATTGGCGTAGATGGGCGTTGCTCTAGCACAAGTAGAACTGTAGCGATTCATCATTATGCAATGAGCTGGGCAAGCCCTAAGCAGCGCCTTTTAAAGTGGCTTAGCTGGCATGGTATGCGATCGTTGATTGATTTTCTCTTGCGTGTGCGGCGTTTTGTCCGTATTTACAGGAAAAGAAAAAGAGGCTGCTTTTGATAGGTGCGATGTCGTTTGCTTGCCTACATTGAGCGTGAATTTCGGCATAGTAGTTGCAGAAGCGCTAGCACGCGGCAAGATTGTTCTTACAACAGACTTAGCTACTGCAGATCCATTTGCCGTAGAAGAGCATTGATCTCAGGGTCGCGCCCTCTAAAGAGACGGAAAACTTCTAGCGCAGGCCGTGAACCTCCCAGCGCGAGAACTGTATCACGGAAGCGCTTTCCAGTTTTCTGCACTAAATCATCGTTGGCAAGGCCTGATTCTTCAAACGCTCCGTAGCAATCTGCGCTCATAACATCAGACCATTTGTATCCGTAATATCCCGCGGCATAACCGCCAGCAAAAATGTGGGTGAATGAGCAAAGGAATTTGTCTTCCTCAATCATCGGAAGGTTGAAGTGTGCAAATATCTCTTTTTTGATGTCGTTAGCAGAGCCATTAAAGCCTGAATGCAATACGATATCTGTTTTTGCGAATGATAGCTGACGGCGGCATGCACTTGCGGATCTAAAGTTTTTAGCCGCACGCACCTTTGTTTTAAGCTCGTCAGGAATGGATATTCCAGTACGGTCATCTAAGCACCAGTTTTCCATGAACTGACTTGCAACTTCAATCGCATCCCATTCAATTAGGCCTGTTCCTGCGGCATCTTCGTCGTCGACGCGCGTTAGCATCGCCTGCAGAGCATGGCCAAATTCATGGAAAAGTGTTTCAACTTCGCGCAATGGAAGTAGGCACTTGCCATTTTCATCAGGTTTAGGAAAGTTTGTTACTACTAGAGCAAGCGGAAGAACTGTTCCGTCTTCGCTTTTATAGCGTCTACGCAAATCATTCATCCACGCTCCGCCCGATTTAAGGCCGTTTCTTACAAATGGGTCAAAGTAGAAATGCGCTATTGTATTGCCTGATTCTTTGACAGCGAAAAACCTTACGTCATCATGCCAGACAGAAGGACGCGCATCTTTGGGAAACTCTTCAATGTCGATTCCGAATAGATGATTTGATATGCGGAAAAGGCCTCTAATAACATCGGAGAGCTCAAAATGCTTTTTTAGTTCCTCTTCAGAATAAGCATATTTTTCTTCTCTCAGGCGTTCGGCATAGAAAGCATAATCCCATGGCTCAAGGCGGGGAAGCTCTTTCTCTGCAAATTTAAATAGTTCTTTATCCTCTTTTTCGCAAGGAGTTTTCGTTGCATCGTCCAGGCCATTGATCATTTTCATTACGGTTTCGACGGACGGTGCGCATTTTGAGGCGAGTGATCTTTTAGCGTAGTTACCAAAAGCAAGAATCGACGCTTCCTCTTCGCGGAGCTTAAGGATTTCGGCAATAAGCGGAGCGTTTTCTGGCGCTCTTAAGGCTCTTGCGCGGTAAAGTGTTTCACGCACTTCCCTGTCGGCGCATTGCTTCATCGTTTCTGGGTAGTTTGCGTCATCAATCGTGTATGTTACGCCGTCTTTCTGATGGGAGAATGCTTTTGTAGCGTCAATAACAGCGTTGTAGAAATCGGCTCCGAGTTTAGCTAGCCGCGCATGGATCTCATTGAAGCGTTTCTTTTTCTCGTCATTTAGCCCAACACCAGATAGTTCTGCGCCTTGGACCATTTTCTCAAGGATTCGGCATTTAGTTGGATCTAGTTGCTCTGTGCCGTCAGCTACGCTAGAGAGTATTCCTTTAGCTGATTCATAAAGTTTTTTCGATTGGCCGACGCGAAGCGAAAACGACACAATCAACGGCTGCCATTTTTCTTCAACTTCGCGCCACTCTGTCGAGTTCATAACGCCAAGCATATGAGAAACGCCGCTCCATAATTCCCAAAGTTTGCGAGTTGCGTCATTTGTAGCAAGGACAAGCTTTTCGTACGTTGTTGGCATTGAAGATTCGATAGCGGCTATTGCTTTTTCGGAATCTTCAAGAAGGCGCGGCAGTTGCTCGTTAGCCATTTCAGGCGTAAGTTTCGACCAGTCAGGAAAGGTGATATTCATAGTTCGATTGGTTTTATGGCATTTAAGAATACTTTAAATTGTAATGGATTTACTTCTTTATTAGTGAGGCAATGTAGACAAAGCCTACCATAACGCGTTCAGTGTACATTACAAGAGCCAATATTGGGTGGCAGAGAAGTTTCCGCCATTTTCCATTTTCCGCGAAAACCCCAATATATCTGTACCATGGACTAAATTGTTTCTTTACCGAAGGGTGATTTGGCCATTTTGCTTTATAGTCGGCAACACCTTTTGAGTAATACGCCTTTTTTGCCATCAGACGAGAAAAGGATAGAGAATTTTACCGTTCT
>JAGBXE010000055.1 GCA_017629455.1 Kiritimatiellia bacterium | reverse complement strand
GGTAGACTGCATGCCGTCATAAGGAAGAAAAGATTGCTGGCAATACTCGCGACAGGGGAGAGAAGCAGGGTCGAGCTCGCATCAGAGCTGGGTATTTCGAGCCAGCCTTGGTTGTCTAAATCCTACTTAGGTCCGCTGATGGCGCAGGGCTACATCGCGCAGACCCTACCCAAGAAGCCCAAGTCGCCGTTGCAGCGCTACAGGCTTCTGCGTAAAGGGAAGTATGTCCTGTTATGAAAAATCTGAGGGGACAGGCCCCAAAAACCCTTGCCGAAAACACCATTTTTTATTCCATTATATCAAGTTATCCTAAAATGGTGGAATCTAAACCTTAAGGAATCTTAAGGGAAATTCTTAAGGCACCTTGATAGTGGCTAATATGGTATAATACGCAATGTTTTCAGTCTGTGACGCGTCGCGTGGTGCGAAGCGTGGGGACGAAAGTCTTACAGGGAACAAAAAGATGTCAGAAAAAGTGATGGATCGCGTATTTACGTCGGAATCCGTGTCGGAAGGTCATCCCGACAAGGTTGCCGATCAGATTTCCGACGCGATTTTAGATGCGTGCCTAAAGCTTGATGCCAAGGCGCGTGTAGCTTGTGAAACCATGGTCGGTCCTCATATGATCGTCAATATGGGCGAAATATCGGCGAAGGGTTGGAATAGTGTCGATACGCAAGCTATTGCCGCAAAGGTCGTGCGCCGAATTGGGTACGATCGTAAAGAAGAGGGTTTTTCTTGGAAGGATTTCGAGTATATTAGCCGTTTGCACGGCCAATCACCCGATATTGCGCGCGGCGTTGATCGCGGTGCAAAGAAATTGCAAGGTGCTGGCGATCAGGGCATGATGTTCGGTTATGCCACAAACGAGACTCGCTCGTTTATGCCAGCTCCCATAGTTTACTCGCATGAGCTTCTTAAGATGTATGCTCGCCTTCGCCATCGTGGCGGCAGGTACTCTTGGTTGCGCCCCGATGCAAAGAGCCAGGTCTCTATTGTTTATGACAACGGAAAACCCGTGCGCATAGATACGGTAGTCGTTTCGCATCAGACTACAGAAGAGGGCGCTACCGAAGAGAATTACACGGAACTTCGTCGTTTAGCCGCCGATTTTCTTTCGCGTACAGGGTTGCTTGATGAAGAGACTAAGTTTTTCATCAACCCTACGGGCAAGTTTGTCGTTGGCGGGCCTTCTGGCGATAGCGGTCTTACTGGCCGAAAGATAATTGTAGATACTTACGGCGGAATGGCCGCACATGGCGGTGGTGCATTCTCTGGTAAGGATCCGTCAAAGGTCGATCGTAGCGCGGCGTACTACTCTAGATACGCGGCGAAAAATATTGTTGCGTCAGGTCTTTGCGATCGTTGCCAGATTCAAGTTGCTTATGCTATTGGCGTTGATCGCCCTGTAAGTTTCTCTGTAAACACATTTGGAACTTTGCGCAAAGGCGTTAGCGAAGAGTCTATTGAAGAGATGCTTGCTTCTGGCAAGATATTCGACTTTAGGCCTTATAAGCTCATCGATGATCTTGGGCTTTTGCGTCCTTCAGGGTGGAAGTACGAAGATACTGCCGCATATGGTCATTTCGGCCGCGATGCCTTCCCGTGGGAGCGCATTGATCGTGTTGAGCGTATCAAACGTGCGTTTAAGATTTAATTGAAAAATTTCAACAATTGAAACATACACAACAATCAAAACAAAAGGTAAATTATGAAGTACAAATATAACTGCCTTAATCCCATCGCGGAATGCGGTCTTAAAGATCTCGGCTCTGATTATGTCCGTACTGAGAAGTTCGAAGAGGCCGATGCTGTTTTTGTGCGCAGTGCTAAGATGGATGAACTTCAGCTTGGCGACAATCTCCTTGCTGTCGCACGCGCTGGTGCTGGCGTAAACAACATTCCTCACGCAGAGTACGCGAAGAAGGGTGTCGTTGTTTTCAATACTCCTGGTGCTAATGCAAATGGCGTTAAGGAGCTCGTCATTGCCGCGATGCTTCTTGCAAGCCGCGACATCATTGGTGGTGTTGAATGGGTCAAGGCAAATGCTGACGATCCTGCTGTTGGCAAGGCGGCCGAGAAGGCTAAGAAGGCTTTTGCCGGCACGGAAATTCAGGGTAAGCGTCTTGGCGTTATCGGCCTTGGTGCTATTGGCCAGAAGGTTGCTAATGCAGCTGTTGCTTTCGGTATGGAAGTTAGCGGATACGATCCTTACCTTTCTGTCGATGCGGCGTGGAACCTTAACCGCGCCGTTCGCCACTGCAAGAATGTTGAGGCAATTTACAAAGAGTGCGATTTCATCACCATTCACGTTCCAGCTCTCGATTCCACGAAGGGCATGATTAACGCAGAGGCTATTGCCATGATGAAGCCTGGTGTCATCATCATCAATGCCGCGCGCGATGCTCTCGTCAACGAGAAGGATATGGTTGAAGCTCTTGAGTCCGGTAAGGTTCGTCGCTACGTTACCGATTTCCCCAATCCTACTACGGCAGGCAAGAAGGGCTGCATCGTAATTCCTCACCTTGGCGCTTCCACCGCTGAAGCCGAAGATAACTGCGCTATCATGGCTGTAAGGCAGATGCGCGATTATCTCGAAAACGGAAACATCACCAATTCGGTGAACTATCCGGCGTGCTCTCTCGGCCCGGCGACGAAGGCTGCCCGCGTTGCTATTTGCCACAAGAATGTTGCAAATATGATTGGCACGTTTACGTCGATTCTCGGTACGGCAGGAGTTAATATCGACGCTATCGCCAACAAGAGCCGCGGCGATTACGCTTACACTCTCATCGATACGGATACGGTCGTTCCGATGGAAGTTGTTAAAGCGCTTGAGGCAAGTGACGCAGTTATTCGCGTCAGGCTCGTCAAGTAAGGCGCAGTCTTGGCCAATCAAATAGAAATCGCCGATCCCGGCACGGTTACATACCGGGTCGGCGATTGTGTTTATGTGAATTTGACCAACCGTTGCCCGTGTGCTTGCACATTCTGTTTGCGCGAGCACGCTTCAGGCGTGTATGGGTCTGATTCGCTTTGGCTTAAGCGTGAGCCGACGCTTGAAGAGGTAAAGGTAAGCCTTTCAGCTTGGGATTTTACGCGCTTTCGCGAGGTTGTTTTCTGTGGTTATGGCGAGCCGACCGAACGCCTTGATGTATTGCTGGAAACGGCAGCCTATATAAAAAGTATTGATTCTACGATTCGCGTAAGGCTTAATACGAACGGTCTTTCCGATCTAATAAATGCTCGTCCTACCGCACAGCTGTTTGCCAAAAGCTTCGACTGCATTTCTATTAGTTTAAACTCCAGTACAGCCGAAGAATACGTTGCTGTTTGCAGGCCGAAATTCGGCGAAGCTTCTTATGCTGCGCTTCTTAAGTTTGCACGCGAGGCAGCGTCTTGTTTACCAGAGGTTATTCTTACTGTTGTAGGTGAGCCTATAACTAGCCTTGAAAAACAGGATTACTGCCGCAAAATGGCCGAGCAACTAGGTGCGAGGCTGCGTGTGCGTAAATATGAACAACGACCGCAATCTGCCGAGGATCAAGCGGTGTTATGATATAATACGGATATGGATTTTGAGAACGCCATCGGGCTGGAAACGCATGTCCAGCTAAAGACAAATACCAAGATGTTTTGCGGCTGTCTTCTTAAGACGGGCTGCGAACCAAATACCAACACTTGCCCTGTGTGCCTTGGCTATCCAGGTGCGCTGCCTGTTGCCAATAAAGAGGCCGTTAAGCTTACTGTGATGAGCGGCCTTATGCTTGGGTGTGAAATAAACCGCCGCGCTACATTCGACCGCAAGAATTATTTCTATCCCGATATGGCCAAGGATTATCAGATTTCGGAAAATGGTAATCCGTTGTGTATTGGCGGTGGTATTGAGATTGTTCGTGCCGACGGCACCAAGAAGTTTATTCGAATTAACCATATTCATCTTGAAGAAGACGCTGCCAAGATCAACCATTACGCATCGTCTTCAGGTGTCGACTTTAACCGCGGCGGAACTCCACTTATGGAGATCGTTTCCGAGCCCGATATGGAATCGGCTGATGATGCGATAGCTTATCTCACTGCGCTAAAAGAAATGCTTGTCTATGCAGGTGTATCTGATTGCAACCTGGAAGAAGGCAATATGCGCAGTGACGTAAATATCTCAATCCGTCCACGTGGCGAAACAAAGCTTGGTACTAAGGTTGAAGTCAAGAACATGAATTCCTTCTCTGGCATTCATGCCGCCTTAGTTTACGAAGCGCGCCGCCAGAGAGATTGCGTTGCCAATGGTGTTCGCATTGTGCAGGAAACTCGCCGTTGGGATGCCGATTCCATGGAGACGGCATCGATGCGTTCAAAGGAGAACGCTCATGATTACCGCTATTTCCCCGAGCCCGATCTTGTGCCGGTTGAGTTGACCGAAGAACAAATTGAGCAATGGCGTCAGCTCCTTCCTGAAAAGCCCGAGCTTAGGCGCGAGCGCATGGTGCGTGAATACGGTATTGCAGAGTATGATGCCGAGGTTCTTTCGCAGCATAAGGAAAATGCCGATTGGTTCGAGCTTGCTGCCGCTGGGCTTGATAAGAAAGTGGCGAAGCTTGTCTGCAATCTTCTTTTGGGCGATGTTATGGCGCTTATGAATGTAAGCGGCAAGTCGATTTCTGAAAGTGCGATGAAACCTGCCCAACTCGCCTCTCTTGCGAAGCTTGCTTCGGCAGGTACGATCAACGGCCCGACACTTAAAGAGTTGCTGCCTGAAATTTTTGAAAAGGGCGGCGATCCAGAGGCGATCGTTAAAGAGCGCGGTCTTGGTGCGGTTTCCGACGAGTCGGCGATTGAGGCTTTCGTTGAAGAGGCTATATCAGCAAATCCCAAATCGGTCGCCGACTTTAAGGCAGGCAAGAAGGCTGCGGCAGGCTTTATTGTTGGTCAGGTGATGAAGCTCTCTAAGGGCAAGGCCGATCCAAAGACGGTTGGAGCACTGGTTGCGAAAAAACTTTCTTCCATGCCATGATAGCTAAATTTGCCGCGTTCGTACAAAAGATATCGTGCATAGCTTGTCTGTTGGCATTCGCTGCTGGCTGCCAATCGTATGAGATAGTGCAGCGCAATATCTTTTCCGATGAAGACGGCAATATCGTCTCTGTTGATTACGGTCGTAGCGATACTGATCATGTAAATACCTTTGTAGCTCCTTTAACTGGCAAGGAGATGGAGTTTCGCTCAAAACTTATGGTGAGGGCGGAGCTTCCCGATGGCGAGAAGTTTACTGCTTGGCAGTGCATGAACTTCCTTCGCCGCGGTACAATGTATAAGACGGATAACGAGCGCTGGATGTTATTGGCAAATGGTTTTTCCTGTTCGGTTTTTCGCAAGGATGAAGAGTCTGACGGTGGCTACTTAGAAGTTTACCGCGGCGTTTTGTGTGATACTCCCGATATCGGGCGAAAATCCTCTGACGCATCTAAGTGGAAAACGCTCCCCCCTGGCGGTCGTCAGTATAAGCCGCGTGAGCGCGATGAAAGGCTTCAGAATAAGAGATGAATCCCCTTGATAATATTTACGTAGTCTTAGTAGGTACGCTTTATACTGGCAATGTCGGTTCTGCTTGCAGAGCGATGGCCAATATGGGCGTGCGTAAACTTCGTCTTGCCGCTCCCAATCTCCAAAATTCGTGGGATGAAGGCGAAAGAATGGCAGTTCATGCTACTGATGTTCTTTCCTCTCGTCAGGAATTTGCTACATTTGAAGAGGCTGTTGCCGATTGCGTCGCTGTTGTTGGCACAACTGCTCGCGGTGGGCTTTATCGCCAGCATGTAAAGGCTCCGCGCGATTGCGCAGCCGATCTTCTTTCTCTTGCAGCAACAGGGCCTGTCGCGCTTGTTTTCGGGCGCGAAGACAAGGGCTTATTGAATGAAGAAATCGCCCAGTGTACGCATTTGTTGCGTATTCCCGTAGATGAGGGTTATACTTCAATTAATTTATCGCAAGCCGTTTTGATAACGTGTTACGAGCTTTTTGCGGCATCAGGCAGGTATTGCCCACCGCAGGAAAAAGCGCCGCCAGCTCCTCAGGCTCAGAAAATGCAGTTGTCAAAGAATTGGTCCAAGATGCTTGAGACTATTGGCTTTATGAAGCCTGAACAGGCCGATCACTTTATGCAAGGTTTTCAGCGCGTGTTTTCTCGTGGTGTAGTTACAAAAGATGATGCTGCGCTTATGCTTGGTGTCGCTAGACAGGCGATCTGGGCAAAGGAGAACTCATAATGGTTGACGGCTCTTGTACCGTACTTGTTTGTTCCTGCGATAAATACGCCGATTTGCTTGCTCCGTTTATGGAGCTGTGGCGCAAGTTTTGGCCGGATTGTCCGTTTAAAACGGTTCTCGTCACTGAAAGCGTTCCTGATGTCGATGGGTTTGATAATGTAATAGCGTGTGGTGGGGGTTTGTCTTGGTGCTCTCGTCTTTTGCGAGCCCTTGATGAAATCACAACTCCATATGTGCTGATGCTGTGCGACGATTATTATTTAGAGACCAAAGTTGATACAAATCTTGTATTGCAAAGGCTTTCGCAGATGCGCCAGTTTAACGCGTCCAATTTGCGGATGATTCCTAATCCCAAGCCGACTAGCGCAAATGCTTTACCGTTCGAAGGTGGTCTTATGCGCTACAAGACTCCTTATGCGTATTCGGTTGCAACTCAGGCAGGCTTGTGGGAACGCAGTTTTTTAAAGCTTCTTGCTCAAGGGCGCTCGTCGATTTGGGAGTTTGAGCGTTACGGTTCGTTTGACGAGCGGATAAATAAACACCTCTTGCTTGTTACTCCTACAAAAGAATTTCCCTTTGTTGATGCTGTTCACAAGGGCTATTGGGAGAGTTGGGGTGTCTCGCTTTGCGTCAATAATGGTATTGATATTTCTAAGTTAAAGCGCACGCTCCCTCCTTTTAAGGTTCGTTTACGCGAAGGGCTTAAAGCCTTGGTTTTCCATATTGTTCCATGGAATTGGATAGTTAGATTCCAAAATACTTTTGGGGCCGGGGCGAAGGAAAGCGCTAAGTAAGTGTTTAAAAAACTACACAACCTTCTTGGCGATTTCTGGTGGTATTCGCTAATGGTCTTCTGCGCCGCTCGCGCAGCTGACGTGCTAAACTTATTTGTCGGTGTTTACTTAGTGCCGAAGTATGTTTCGACAGAAGAGCTCGGCGCCGTTCAGCCGCTTGCCAGTTTTGCTAATTTCCTTGTAATTCCCGCGGCGGTTTTTGCTACTACCTTCCGTCAGGAAATATCAAATCTAGCAACTCGTGGCGAGTTTGGCCGGATGAAGTCGCTGATGCGCGGCGTTTTTATCGCTACGGCAATTACTTTCGTTTTGGCGATTTTAAGCATGAAGTTAGTATTGCCGCTCTTTCTCGAAAGGCTAAGGATTGTAAATGGTTCGCTTGGTATCGTAATTTTGACAACATCGTTACTATGCACTGTTTCATCTGTTTACGCAATTCCACTTCAGACGCTTAAAAAGTTTCGCGCAACATCTTTAATTAGTGTTCTGTCTGCTCCTATTCGCTTCGTTGTTATGGTTATAACGATGCCACTGCGAGCATTGACAGGGTATTTTGTAGGGCAGGGTTCCACGCCGGCATTTTCGATTTTGGCATCAATCATTGCGCTGCGTAAAGAGCTTTCAGTTCGCGCCGAACCGTATTGGACGAAGGCTATTGTTGTACGGTTTACGCGGCTTTTTATTATTTTTGGGATATCGACGTTAGCTGGCAGTTTTCTTACGCTTGTAGAAAATACAATTATCCGTCAGCGTTTGCCCGATCTAGATTCCGCGGCATATTATATGGTTACGCGTTTTTCCGATATATCTACTTTTCTTGCTACGGCCCTTAGCTTTACGCTGTTTCCTTTTGCGGCAGAGCTATCGGCTAAAGGAGGAGGCACGAATCGTCTCGTTGTTAAATCTTCACTCGTTCTCTTTGCCGGCAATTTCATCTTGGCAATCTTTTTCTTGTGCTTTGGCAGGCAGATACTTACATTTTTGCCTAACGGCCAAAGTTATTCCATTTACGCATGGGCAATACCGGTAATAATAGCTGTTACAACGGTAAATTCTATTGTGTCGTTTTACTGTGTTGCGGAAATGTCTGCTAACAGATTCGGATTTATGTATTTCACCGTTCCCATATGTCTTATTTCAGGCCTTGGGTTGATGCTTGTTACTGGTCAAGGGTATTACCTTTCATATCTACCCCAACCGCTTGCCGCCTTTCTGAAAGCACACAACATTCTTACTTTAAAATCAGTAATTGTATGGATGCTTGTAGTTGCTGTAGTTCGGTTGGTTTGTTGCGTTTGTTATGCCAATTTGATTAGTAGACGTGCTGCGTTCTGTAGCGAGCTAGAAAAATGACCATGGTTAAAAATACGACATATCTTATTTGGCTTCAATGGCCGGAAAAATGCTTTCGCGTGAACGCTTCCGACCTAAAGTATTTGCGTTCGTTATTACCGGAAGGCTCGCAGATTATTCATGCTCGTTCTGAACGCTCATTTCTTAAACATCTTCCTAGCGCGACGCATGCTATAGTGTGGAATTTTAAGAGCGAATGGTTTAAACTCGCTCCCGATTTGCGCCTTCTAGCGACGCCCGCGGCAGGGCGAGAGCTGTTGCCTGAAAAGGCTCCTAGCGGAGTAAAACTTCATTTTGGTCATTTTCACGGTCCAATTATTGCAGAGTCGGTTGTTGGTTTTATCTTAGCTTGGGCGCGTGGATTTTTTGCTGTACAAAAGTGTCAAGATAAATGGCCGCGCACATGGTTGAGCGATCGATGCTTTGATGTTGCAGGAACCAAAGCAGTAGTTGTAGGATACGGGAATGTCGGTAAGGCGATCGGCAGTAAACTTAAAGCTCTCGGAGTTGAAGTGACGGGAATAACGCGTCACGGAATTTTTGCAAATGGGCGCAAGGTTTCTTCCTCGTCAGGTAGAGATTCTGCCGTCCTTAGCTCTGCCGATTGGTGTATTCTCGCGTTGCCGTCTACGACCGGTACTGACGATTGGGTTGACGAGTCGCTTTTGTGTAAGCTCCCGCGTCATTGTGTTCTTATTAATGTCGGTAGGGGTAATGCCGTAAATGAAGTTGCGCTTTATAAAGCGCTTAAAACGCGGCGGATAGCTGGTGCGTATCTTGATGTGCGTCGAATGGAGCCGTCGGCAACGGTGCTTAATGTCCCTGGTTTTGTTGGTGAGCTTGACGATCTCGACAACTGCGTTGTCATGCCTCATTCGAGCGCATTTTCCCCAAGGTATTTGAAGGAATGTTTTACAGAACTATTTAATGATGGTTGTCTTTATTGAAAGGTTAGTTGGTATGAATATTAAGTTCATTACTCGTGCTCTATTGGTGGCTGGATTGATGGTCTCGCTTCATGCAAATGCATGGAGTACACGCAAAGGTTGGCCAGGGCTTCCGTCACAACTTGGGGATCGCATTCAAGTGGCATTAGCTCGCGGCAGTGCAGCTGAGCCTAGTGCTGTATTCCCACTTACGGAGCCAGGCACGCCCGTTGAGTGTTGGTGGGATGACAAGGCTCTTCATGTGGGCGGTAATGTCTATCAATTTGCTAAACTTGGAATTGAGCCTAAAGATGGCGCATCGTTTACTGTAAAAGTTCCGATTTCTGAAGGTTGGGCTTATCAACAAG
>JAGBXE010000054.1 GCA_017629455.1 Kiritimatiellia bacterium | reverse complement strand
CGATAATAAAGTGGCTAGAGTGGGCTCGTTTCGTCGTTCTCGTCGGCCTGTAAGGGTTGAGCGCGAATCTGACGATGCCGCCAATGAGGTTAGAGAATCTGAAAAAAGCGAAAAGTCGAGCGCGGCGCTTTCGGATATTGCTGTTGAAGTAGAGAAGGTCTACGTAACTAATGTTGTAGAACGTGTCGTTGAGCGTGTTGTAACGAATGTTGTTGATCGCGTAGTTACTAATGTTGTCGACCGTGTTGTCGACCGCGTTGTGACAAACGTAGTCGATCGCGTCGTAACGACTGTAGTTGACCGCGTTGTCACTAACGTTGTTGAAAAGGTTGTCGCCGATAAGGCTGAGGAAGAAAGGCTTGAACGCTCAAATGAAGATCTTTCTCGTCGCAATGCCGCGCTTCAGAAAGAAAATGAGAAGCTTGAAAAGGCCGGTGGGTTGCGTGAACTTGAAAATGCAACTCTTGTAGAAAATAATGATGAGCTTAAGCGCCGCCTTGCTGATTCTGAAGAACGCAACGCTCGCCTTTCGCGCGTCGTTGCTCCTTCGGCGCTGAAGCAGCTTACGGGTAGGCCCGCGAAGATTTCTTCGCGTACAACTTATTACGACCGCAAGGAAGGCTTTGCCGTTTTTACCGGCGCTGTTCATGTTGATGACGAACAGTACCAAATGCATGCCGATAAAGCATATGTATTTTTCTCGGGTACCAATGAGCTTAAGCGTCTTGTCGCAATAGGCGCAGTTGCTTTGACTAACGGCGCTAGGCGTGCATACGGCGGGAAGGCGTCGTACCACAAAGATTCAGGGATGGTGGTGCTGTATTCCGACAAAAGCGGCGCGCCAGCCGAAGTTCGCGACGAGTCGAAAGTTCAAGATCAGGTCGTAAAAGGTGAGCGTATAAAGTTTTGGATTGATGCTGAGCAAGTCGAGGTGCTTGATGCGCGCATAAGCGCCCCAGTTGACGGTGGAGTGGGCGATTTAGGCGAACTGAGAGCTAAATAACTGATAAAAGCAAATCGATTGGATAAGGCAATGAAAGGCGCAAGCGCAGGAAAAGAAAGGAACAAAAATATGTTCAGTAGTTCATGGGCGAAAAAACAGGTTGAGCGTATTCGTACTGCTGATTGGATTGACCCTGCGTTGTATCGCAAGTATGGTGTTAAGCGCGGTCTTAGAAACGATAACGGCACTGGCGTTCTCGTTGGGCTTACCACAATCGGCAATGTGCACGGTTACGTAATGAACGAGGGCGAAAAGCAGGCTATCCCAGGCGAGCTTTACTACCGCGGCATCGACGTGCGCGATATCGTCAAGGCCGACAAGCGCGAGCACCGCTTTGGTTATGAAGAGACGGCCTATTTGCTGTTGTTTGGAAGTTTGCCCAAGCCGCGCGAACTCGTCGATTGGAAAAACCGCATAGGTGTCAGCAGGCGCTTGTCCGACGGGTTTAAAGAAAACGCGATCATGAAGCATCCGCCGAAGAACCTCATGAACGCTCTTGCGCGCGCTGTTCTTTTCTCTTACGCTTATCAGCCGGAGCTCGAGTCCGACGATTTGTCCTTGGAGAAATGCCTTGAACAGTCGGTTTCGCTGATCGGCGCGATGCCAACGATCGCTGCGTACGCGTACCAGGCAAAGCGCCATTACCATGATGACGCGCCGCTTTTGATCCGCAACCCCGATCCCGCCAGATCGACGGCTGAGAATATTCTCATGCTGACGCACGAAGACGGTAAGTATACGCGCCTTGAGGCTGAAGCCCTCGATTTGGCGCTAGTTCTTCATGCTGAACACGGCGGCGGCAACAATTCATCGTTCACGACCCACGTGGTGACATCGGCTCACTCTGATATTTATTCTTCTGTCGCTGCGTCCATTCTTTCGCTCAAAGGCGCGCGGCATGGCGGCGCTAATTTGCGGGTTATGAGCCAGATGGAAGAAATCATGCGCGAGGTCAAGGATTGGCGCAAAGAAGAATGCGTCGTCAAATATCTTGAAAAGATTGCCGACAAGAAAGCCGGCGACGGCACAGGGCTTATTTATGGCCTTGGTCACGCAGTCTACACGATTTCCGATCCGCGCGCAGAAATGCTTCGCGAGAAGGCTCGCTCATTGGCGCGCGAAAAAGGCCGCGAAGACGAGCTTAAGCTTTACGAGCTCATTGAAGCGAAGGGGCCTGCCATCATCAAATCGCGCCATCCGCGTGCTGAAGATGTCTGCGCAAATGTGGATCTATATTCGGGCCTTGTTTACGATATGTTGGGCTTGCCGCAAGATCTCTACACGCCGCTTTTCGCAGTTGCAAGGTGCGTGAGCTGGTGCGCTCACCGTATGGAAGAGCTTGTAAATGGCGGGCCTATTATTCGTCCGGCTTACAAACCGCTTTTCCATCCAAAAGAGTACATACCCCTTAACAAGAGGTAATCGGCGATATGAGCGTTGTCCTCGGAACGATCGACCTAGTAAAAAGGTTCAAGATTCCCGGGCAGAAACCCATCGAGGTTCTAAAGGGGGTCAATTTCTCCGTAAAGCCGCGTGAGAAGGTTGCTATTGTCGGTCGTTCCGGTGCTGGCAAATCAACGCTTCTTAATATTTTAGGCGGCCTTGAGCGCCAAACGTCAGGCACGGTGACGCGCCCAGATAATATCGGGTTCGTGTTCCAGCAGTATCACCTTATGGGTGAGTTGACTGTACTTGAAAACGTTCTCTTGCCTACGATGTCGGCGAGGTTCGTTCGGGCCTCTTCGCGCGAAGGAGTTCAAATTGTGCCTAAACGCCGCGCATGCGAACTACTAGAACGCGTCGGGTTGGGCGCTCGCCTAGGGCACCTTCCGAGCGAACTTTCAGGCGGCGAGCAGCAGCGAGTTGCTCTTGCGCGAGCTCTTGTAACTGCTCCTAGCGTAGTTCTTGCCGATGAGCCTACGGGCAATCTTGATGCGATGACTGGCGCAGAAATTCTGCATATTCTTTCCGATTTGTCGTTAGGCAGCGATGTAGCACTTGTTATGGTGACGCATTCGCCTGATGCAGCGGCAATTTGCGACCGCGTTTTAACTCTTGAAGACGGAAAACTTGTCTGAAAATGAAAATTTTAGTAATCAACCCTGGCTCTACATCAACGAAGGTTAGCCTTTTTGAAGACGAGAAAGCCATTTTCGAGCGTAATCTTTTCCACGATTCTTCAGTACTTCTAAAGTTCAACCATGTTAACGATCAGCTTCCATTCCACCTTGGCGTTATAATGGATATGCTGAAAGAAGAAGGCGTTAGCCCCGATTCAATCGATGCGTTTGTGGGGCGCGGCGGTAGTGCCCACTCGCAACATGGCGGCACGCTCGTTATCGATGAGAAGCTTTTTGAAGATACCGTCGCAGGTGTGGGCGGCTCTGAACACCCTGCACGTCTGGGTGTTATGCTTGCCTGGCGCCTAGCCGAGGAAACCGGAAAGCCGGCATATACCCTTAACGCCACAAATGTTGACGAATTTTGCGATCTAGCCCGCCTTACCGGTATTAAAGGCGTCTATCGCACCTCTCATTCGCACGTATTAAATCAGAAGGCGGTCGCAACGGCCTATGCTAACTCGATTGGGCGCAAGTACGAAGATTGCAATTTTATCGTTGCCCATATCGACGGAGGCATAACCGCCGCCGCGCACGAACGTGGGCGGATGATCAATGGCAATATGGGAGCCGATGGCGAGGGGGCATTTACCCCGACAAGAATAGGTTCTGTGCCCGTTTTGCAGCTTCTTGATTATATTGAAGCTCATTCTGTCGCCGAAGCGCGCCTTAAATGCACGCGTTCTGGCGGTTTTACCGATTTATTCGGCACTTCCGACTCTGATAAGATACATTCACTTGTAGAAGCGGGCGATAAAAAGGCAACGCTTGTTTGGAATACTATGG
>JAGBXE010000053.1 GCA_017629455.1 Kiritimatiellia bacterium | reverse complement strand
ATACTTCGCCATTGCCCAGGCCGCCATATACCAATTGCCGCTATGGGGCACCATTATCACAACGCCGCGCCCCTCATCGACATACGACTGCAAAAGATTTTTATAGTAAGGCCCATCGCAAACGTGACGATCCATCCATGCGCGATCAAGCTTAGGTGCGCGCATCATTTCAACGCCCATCTGGAATATATTCTGCAACGACCCTACCGCCACTGAGCTAGCCTCGCGGCGAGTCATTTCTGGAAAAACTAAACGTATACGATCGAGCGTCCTTTGGCGCTTTAAGCCAAAAACCGTAAATAGCGCCCACCCCAGCGCCCTTGCAGCTGCCATAGCGACAGGATACGGCACGGCATTTACAAGACCACACGCTAGCCGCAACGCCGCATACTCTAAATTTATCTGAAGCTTTCCCTTGGCCATTTTAAACCTAAGATACGAAAAAGAGACGGGCGCGGCGAACCGTCGCGCCCGCCTCTTTCGGCGTAAAACGCTCTATACTTACTTCATCATCGCAGCGGCGACCTTCTTGAACGCCTTGATGTCTGCTTCCATATGAGCGAGCGTGTACGTCGGGTGCGTCCAGAACGAGATGGTCGAGTCGGCGAGCGAGCAGGCCATTTCGCAGTTGAACTTCTTGTAGTCGATCTTGCGGTGCGCAGGATCATTGAACGGATAGTTGTTCGTACCGAAGCCCTTACGCTCAGCGAACGCCTCTTCCTTGTACATCTCGGGCCAAAGGACCGAATAAGCGCAGGCACCTTCAGCCTGAACGGCAGCGATAAATTCCTTCATCGTGCACTTGAGCTTCGAGGTGTCGACGACGAACGGCAAGAGCCAGAAGCAGTTCTCGCGCTCCTTGGTGTCGACCGGCATGTACTTGATGAGCGGATGACCCTTAAGGCCCTTGATGAGCGCCTTACCGAGTTTCTTGCGCTGAGCAAGGTTCCACTTGTCGAAGCGAGCGAGCTCTCCGAGACCGATCGCGCTCTGGATTTCCGTCATGCGGAAATTGTAACCGACGCGGCGGTGGATGTAGAGCTGCTTACCTTCCATCTTGAGGAGGTTGAGCTTCGCACGGACATCATAGCCGTGGTCGCGGACAGAGCGGATTTCCCACGCGAGATCGTCGTCGTTGCAGCAAACCATGCCGCCTTCGCCGCCCGTCGTGAAATGCTTGGACTGGCAGAACGAGAAGCAGGAGACCGTACCGAGCGTACCAGCCTTCTTGCCCTTATACTTGCCGCCGAAGCACTGAGCGCAGTCTTCAACGACCGCAAGCTTGTACTTCTTGGCAATCTTGAGGATCGGATCCATATCGGCGACAATGCCGTAGAGATGAACAACGACGATCGCCTTGGTGCGCTTGGTGATCGCGGCCTCGATCTTCGAGGGATCGATGAGGTGGTCGGTTCCGACATCGACGAAGACGGGGAGCGCACCAGCCTGCAGAGCGCAGAACGATGAAGCGATGAACGAATACGAAGTACAAATGACCTCATCGCCCGAACCAACTCCGAGAGCGGTAAGCGCGACGTGAAGCGCGGCCGTACCGTTCGAAACGGAGATGGCGTTCTTAACACCGAGCCACTTTGCCCAAGCAGCTTCGAACTGCATTCCGACAGGACCGGTCCAGTAGTTGACCTTGCCGCTGTGGAGGATGTCGAGAACCTTCTTATCGGTCTTCTTGTCGAACTGAGGCCATGCGGGGAAGCCCTTCGACCAAACCTTCTTGCCACCTTCAATCGCAAGCTTTTCAGCGCATGCGGTCTTTTTCACAACTTTCTTCGCTTTAACAACCTTCTTGGTAGCCATCGCTTTCTCCTGTGTTATGTTGACGTTTCCCACGTCGTGCCTCGGAGTCCTTCCTCCCGTGCTTCCTGACGCAAGAGATAACAAATAGAGTATACCAGAAACGATTGATGAAAATCAAGCACCTATAACTACCGAACAAGAACTCCAACCCATACCACAAAGACGCAGAAAATGGTAAAATACGCGCATTATGACAGTAAGAAACCTAATAGAAAAATGGGCAAACGAAATTCCCGAGTCCGTTGCGCTTAAATATTGCGACAACGAAACCTGGAAAACACGCTCTTACGCTGAAACGCTTCGCGGCGTAAGGGAAGTGGCCGAAGGTTATGGCTCGCATTTTGGAATCGTTCCCAGAGAAGAAAACGCCGCACTCATCCTTTCAAACGGCCCTGAATGGATTGAATCGTACCTCGCCGTGGCAGGAACGGGCGCATCGGTAGTACCGATCGACCCTAAACTGCACAATGATGAGGTCGAGTACATCCTGAAGGACGCCGAAGTGCGTGTCGTAACGACCGATCCGAAGCACCTTCGCATGATGATGGCCATAGCGAAGAACCTGCCGCAATTACGCGGTGTGGTAGTTGTTGGTGGAGTAATAAACGAGGGTCAGAAAATAGACGACCGTGTCGAAGTAATAGGATACGAGTCGCTTCGCGTTAAAGGTGGAGGCGCATGGTACGATGCCAATGTCGCCAAACCCGAAGATATCGCGTCGATTATCTATACTTCCGGCACGACCGGCAAGCCTAAGGGGGCGATGTTACGCCACTCGAACTTCATCGCCGACCTTGAAGGCGCATACAAGCTCTTTGGAGCGCCCGTCGGTCCGTCCGACTCGTTCTTCGTGGTTCTGCCCTTGTTCCATGCGTTCTCGTTCTCGGCAAACTTCATCGCGTCGTTCATGAAAGGCGCGTCGATGAGTTTCTGCCAGTCGCTGCGCACGGTTGGGCAGGATATCCACACCCTTAAGCCTACAATCATCTGCGCAGTTCCGCTTTTGGCCGAAAAACTTCACGAGAAAATCGAAGCTGGGCTTGCAAAATCGCCCATTGCCAGATTCCTTATGAAGATCGGCCTACGCGGGCCCGTGATGCATATGGTGAAGCTGAAACTTGGCGGTAAGCTCAGGTTCTTCATTACTGGCGGCGCACCTTGTCCGCGCCCCGTGATGGACAGCTTCAAGCGTATTCACGTGCGCTTCCTTGAGGGTTACGGCCTTACAGAATGTTCGCCGATCGTATCGGTCTGTCCGCCAGAAGTTATTAAAATCGGCACGATAGGCCCTGCAATCGACGGCATCGAAGTGCGGCTTGCCGACATGAACGAAGCTGGCGTTGGCGAAATTCAGGTTAAAGGCCCGATCGTCATGCACGGCTACTATCACAACCCAGACGCAACTGCCGAAGCCTTTGACGACGACGGTAAGGGCGGGCTTTGGTTCCGCACAGGCGATTTGGCCTCCATGGACGAAGATGGGTTTATCACCATCCGCGGCCGCAAAAAGGCTCTAATAGTCAACCGCGAAGGAAAGAACATCTACCCCGAAGAGGTTGAAAACGCCATCGCCCACGAGCCTTGCGTACAAGACGTCGTGGTAGTCGGTTACACGCAGGGTAACGACCCAGGCGAAAAGGTAGGCGCAATCATCTATCCGTCGGAAGAATGGTTCAAAAACAACAACCGCGGCAAAATGCCCGATTGGGCAGAAGTCGAAAAGACGGCTACAAAACGCGCAGCCACCATATGCGCCAACCTCGCCGACTACAAGCGTCCGCGCAAGTGGGTTGTGGCGAAGGAGCCGCTTGAGCGCACGTCAATCGGCAAAGTGCGCCGCGTAGCATACAAGGGCGCCCTTAACGAATAAGGGCGCAGTTCGTTAAGCGCACAACAGGCTATTTTCATGTCTTCTGACACGATAGCTGCCATAGCTACAGGTTCAGGCAGAGGCGGAATAGCCGTTGTGCGCGTATCAGGCCCTGACTCTTTTTCAATTGCGCGCACTCTTTCAGGGCGAGATGTGCGCGCAGGTCGCATTACTTACGCGCAAACGCCTATTGACGATTGCGTAATTCTTGCCTTCAAAGGTCCTCACTCATACACGGGGGAGGATGTCGTAGAGTTTCAATGCCACGGCGGCACCGTCACCCCGCGGCGAATGTTGGAAGCTTGCTTTGCTAACGGCGCAAGGCTGGCACGGCGCGGCGAATTTACGCAACGTGCGTTTCTTAACGCTCGCTTAGACTACGATCAGGCTAAGTCTGTTATCGAGCTTATCGATGCTAAGACTGATAGAGCGGCCGACGCTGCGCTTGAAGGCTTAGCCGGGCGAAGAGCCAAAGAGAACAAAAGCCTTTACGAACGCGCCCTTCGCGTATCTTCAACTCTCGAATACGCTCTTGATGTCGACGAGAGCGATCTCGGTGAGAAGTTCTTTAGTTCCCTTCGCTCCGAATTTGCCGCGCTTTCTGAAGCGCTAAAAAACGCAGAAAAATCGATCCGCGAAAAACGCCTTCTGCAAAATGGTGCGCTCGTTGTTCTTGCGGGCGCTCCAAACTCAGGCAAGTCATCGCTTTTAAACGCCCTTCTTGAAGAAAATAGAGCTATTGTCTCCGATACGCCAGGCACAACGCGCGATGCAATCGAAGCGTGGCTCGATATTGACGGATGGCCCGTTAAGATAGTTGATACTGCGGGATTAAGAACTACTTCCGACCAAATCGAAGCCCAAGGGGTAAAGCGCGCCGAAGACCTAATTTCGAAAGCCGATATCGTCATCGCTCTTGATTGCGATTTCCCAGGTGCGATTAAAGTACATTCCAAATGCGACATATCGCGCGCTTCCGGTCTAAACGTCTCGGCAGTGACTGGCGAAGGAATCGATGAATTAAAAAGCGCCGTTGCAAAACGCCTTGAAGAAATCTCCGCCACCCCGTCCGACTCAACAGATGCCGACTTTAATGATGAAGCTCTTAGCGTATATGTAAAAGCGCTTACCGAGCTTAAAAACGTCGAAGAGACAATTACCAGCTCGCTTGATATAGTTCTTGCCGCCAATACAGCAAGAATTATCGCAAATGAATTAGGCAACCTTTCGGGGCAGACGTACTCCAGCGACCTTCTGGAGCAGCTCTTTTCGCGCTTTTGCGTCGGCAAATAAAATAGGCTTTTATGAAAATCCTGCCTATCGCACTTGCCGCGACATTTACCGTTCCCATAATCAACGATTCTGGTTACACATTAGAGCCGAGCGTCATAAACGAAGTAGAACACGCTCTTGACCGCGCCCCGACAAATCCACCGCCATTAAATGTTAGTTACGACATATTTGGTACGAACGGACTTTCGGCATCGGATATCGCAATAAAACTAGTTTCATGCCAGGGTTCGGACGGATGCTGGAAAGTAAACAGCACAAACGCAACGAGCGAAGCGATTAAGATTCTATCGCTTTTGCTTGAACCTTCCATCCCCAAACGCCCTGCCGTCTTCCATAATCCAAAAGACGCTAACCTCACCAAACGCAGGGTTAGGAGCAATTGACGCAAGAAGTAAGCGCCCTTCTTCTGGGCCAAGAACAAAAAGCGACGTTGATAAACCGTCGGCCATCATTGCCGAACGACATAAAACTGTAACAGACGCGACCCCATTGGAAACGACCTTACCTGTGCGAGCATCACTTATGTGATTGCCGCGGAAATAAGTGGCGCTAGTTGCAAGAGCCTCTCCTTCATGCAAGTCAACAAACGCCGCCATACCTTCGCCCCAGGGGCTCTTAATGCCAACATTCCATTGGCCGCTAACGGCCTTTAAGTTGCCGCCTAAATCGATTAAGCACGGAACATTTACTTTACCTTCTAAAAGCTTATCTGATGCCTTATCGACCGCAAAGCCTTTAGCAATCGCGCCAAGATCAAGCGTCTTATCACCCCTCCAGCGCGGATTAAAAGCCCCTTTAGTTAAATCTTGGAACATAAAGGCCGCCTCGTAGCACGGGCGGACGAAAGTAGTGCATTTTATAAGAACATACGTATTGTCCAACTTTGAAAGCTTAGTAATTTCGGATGTTGGACTATGCGCATTTAAGAGAGTTTCTATACGCTTAAATACAGCCTTAGATTCTGAAAATGCGGCTTTCGTTTCTCCGATACCGCCCTTTACCTGCACGGCGGCTACCGTGCCCATTACATTCCACCGTATGCTCTCAACTGGAGCGCGCGAACATCCAAAAGCGAAAGCGAGCAAACACGCTATAAGCCCAATGCGGCAGAAACGAAACCTCGCCACCCTTTTTGCCATTAGTCTACTGACACTAGGCGCAATTCAAGATGACGCTCGCCGTAATTTGAAACGGAAAGACAAAATGAAATATCGCGCGGTTTAGAACCTGCTAAGCGAATATCTTCAAAGCGATCGCCGTGCCCCCACCAGACGGCTCTTAAACCGCAAGGCCGCACCGTTAAAGTTATGTGCTTGCGACCAGTCCCGAGAAAACGCACGTCGGAAAGCGTAACGCCCTTTAACCCAAAAACTGGCTCCTCATTGCCTTCGCCAAAGGGCTCCATCACTTCAAGCGCTTCAGCAAGCTCCAAGGTAAGATCTTCGGGCGAAAGAACCATCTCGGGCTCGCCCCTAGCCTGAATGTGCTCGCAAGTATTAAATTTAGACGAGTATTCGCAAAGGGCCGCTCTAAACTCATCAATCTTGCCTTCTTTTACGGCAAAGCCACCAGCTGCGGCATGGCCGCCGAATGTTGCAAGCAAGTGAGAACACGCAACAAACGCATCGCGTATATTAAACCATTCAGGCGAACGCGCCGAACCATGGCCTGCTGCTATAACGCAAACAGGCACTTCTGCGCGAAGCCTTTCAAGCATACGAGCTGCGACTATGCCAGAAACTCCAGGGTGGCCTTTAGGCAAATCAATCACCTGTGCGCTAGCTCCCGGAACGACCTTCTTCATAGCCTCTTCGGTCATTCGCTGCTCAATCGACTTGCGTGCAGTATTATTTAAGTCGATGCGCCTAGCATACTCACGCACACGCTCGCCGTTCGTCTCAAGTAATAAATCGAGAGCATCCATGCCGCTTGCTATGCGCCCTGCAGCGTTGATACGCGGACCTAGAAGGTAGCCAAAATCCCTTACAGTAAGTTTATCAGCACCGGAACGTGCGGCACGCAAGTAAAGCTCTTTAAGCCCAAGCGGCGCCCACGAACTAAAGCGGCGAAGAGCCTCGGCGACAAAAATTCTATTGGGCCCAACAAGCGGCATAATATCGGTAACCGTCGCTAGACCTGCTAGAACTAAAAGCGGCCCACCAATGGCAGGGCCAGAATAAATTTGACGCTTACGCGCATCGTCGACGAGCTTATTGGCAAGCATGAAAGCTACGCCTGCTCCGCAAAGCCCGTTTAGCGCATCTGGCGATGAAACCTTAGGGTTTACTAGAACATCGGCCGGCGGCAATTCATCGCCCGGCAGATGATGGTCGGTAACGACAACGCTAATGCCACGACTTTTAAGATCAGCAATCTGGCGAACGGAATTTATGCCGTTATCGACAGTAACTACGAGCTTAACGTCGGGATACTCTTTAAGCATTCTCGCTACGGACGCATCGCTCATACCGTAGCCTTCTTGAAGACGCTCGGGCAGAAACGCGCTGACGATCGCTCCGAGCGCCTGAAGCGCAGACATTAATATCGCGGCCGCACAAACGCCATCACAGTCGTAATCGCCAAATACTACGATGCGACTGCGAGATTCAAGAGCGTCGCAAAGAACTTTAGAAGCCTCGGCTATACCAGGCAGCGACTCCGGCAGAGGAAGATCGGCAATCGACGGCTTGAGATATAAGCTTATTTCCTCTTCCGACATTCCTCGGCGGAGAAGCAACGCTTTAAGTATCTCTGATGCGTCAGACTGCACAAATTACTTCCTCTTATGCCTCCATCGTTAACCCTGTTAATAACGTTAGACTACCTCAAAGCACCACTTGTGCTTATCGGCGATCGTGCCGTACTGTATGCCCTGCACGCGGTCATAAAGCTTCTGGAGCGTCGGATGAACGGCTTCGGGCTCGGAAATCTTTATAACGGTTTTGCCGCGCGTTATCTCCCACACAGGAGTAATAACAACGGCCGTACCAAGGGCGGCAACTGCTTTGAAGTTCTTTATTTCGGTGTAAGGAACAGGGCGGCATTCAACCTTAATGCCAAGATCCTTCGCACACTGCTTAAGCGACATATTCGTCACCGACGGCAAGATGGACGGCGAATCGGGCGTCACGTAAGAACCCGTCTTAGAGATGCCTGCAAAGTTGGAAGTTGCAAACTCCTCGACGTACTTATGCGTTTTCGCGTCGAGATAAAGCTCAACCGGCCAGCCTTCCTTCTTTGCCTTTTCGTGGGCGAAAATACCGGCAGCGTAGTTGCCGCCGACTTTCACATCGCACATGCCTTGAGGAGCTGCGCGATCCCAATCGTCGAAAATAACGGCTCTTACAGGCTTAAGCCCGCCTTTATAATAAGCACCAACAGGCATGACCATAATGATAAATGTGTACTCCGTAGCTGGAGCTACACCAATCTGCGGGCCAGTGCCGATAAGCAAAGGACGGATATAAAGCGAGCCGCCAGTACCATACGGCGGAACATACTCGGCATTGCGCTTTACGACAGCCTTGCAGCAGTCGATAAATGTCTCAACAGGAACTGGAGGCATGCAAGTGCGCTGTGCCGTGCGATACATTCTCTTGGCATTTTCATCCGGGCGGAAAATAACTATCTTGCCGCTCTTCTGACGGAACGCCTTAATACCCTCGAAGCACTCCTGGCCGTAATGAAGGCAGGCAGCTCCTATATGCATCGTAATCGACGCCTCTTTGACAAACTGAGGTTTTGACCACTTGCCGTTTTTCCAAGTCATGCGCAAATGGCAGTTTACATCTGAAAAGCCGAAACCAAGCTTTTCCCATTCAATACCCTTTTTAGGCTGCTTCATTTATTACTTTCCTCCGATTTTCGCTAACATTATACCAAAAGATTCTTAAGCCCCGTTACGCTCTTCAAGCTCGGCCCAGCGCTCAACGGCACTTTCAAGCTCAGCTTCGGCAACGGGCATGCGCGAAAAATACTCCTGCGCCTTTGTCGGATCAGACTTAAAAATACTTCCGTCAGCAAGGGCATCTTTGATTTGCGCAATCTCTTCTTCAAGCGCGGCAATCTTATCAGGAAGCGCGGCAAGCTCACGTTGCTCATTGAACGAAAGTTTTTTTGCGTGTTGCTGACGCACGCTTTGAGGGGCGCTTTCGCGCTTTGCAGCCTCGCTTGCTGCTTGTTGCGCCTGCCTGCGTGCGGCAGACTGCGCAAAGTATTCTTCATAGCCGCCTGGATATGTGCGCACTTGAGCGTCGCCTTCAAGAACGAACGTCGACGTTACGACATTATCCAAAAATTCTCTATCGTGGCTTACGAGAAGAAGCGTTCCCTTATAAGCTAAAAGCTGCTCTTCCAAAAGTTCAAGAGTTTCAATGTCAAGATCGTTCGTAGGCTCGTCCATTATCAAAAGATTGGACGGCTTAAGAAATAATTTTGCCAACATCAAGCGCGCACGCTCACCGCCAGAAAGCGCCTTAACTGGTGTACGCACACGCTCGGGCGCAAAAAGGAAGTCGGCCAAATAAGAATATATGTGCTTACGCACTCCGCCGACTGTTACTTCATCGCGATCAGAAGCGACGTTTTCGCCCACCGTAAGTTCAGGCTTTATTTCCGAACGCAACTGATCGAAAAACGCCATCTCAACACCGGTACCAAGTTCAACGGATCCGCTTTCAGGTTGCAACGCCCCAGTAAGCAGTTTTAAAAGCGTAGTCTTCCCTGCGCCATTGCCACCTAAAATTCCAATGCGCTCGCCCCTTAAAACAGTTGCTGAAAAATCGCGTACAACTGTATTGTTTGGAGAATATCCAAAGGTGACATTTTTTACATTTAAAACGCTCATGCCGCCAGGAGCTGCCGTATCAAGGCGCATCGTGGCGCTACCTACGTTTTGACGGCGCTGTGCAAACTCTTCGCGCAATTTCATCAGCGCTGCTACACGCCCTTCGTTTCGCGTTGTACGCGCCTTAACGCCACGGCGTATCCATGCTTCTTCTTGCGCTAACTTTTTAGACTTGCGCTCCCAGTAGACCGCTTCATCTGCCAAGAGTTCGGCCTTACGCTTTAGAAACGTTGGATAATCACATTCCCAACCCGAAAGCTCTCCGCGGTCGAGATCGAAAATCTTCGTTGCCACACGCTTTAAAAAACGGCGATCGTGCGTGACAATAAGAACGGCCATTTCACGCTGACGGCGAATAAAACCTTCAAGCCAGTCGATTGCCTCTACATCGAGATGGTTTGTCGGTTCATCCAAAAGCAAAACATCGGGATGGGAAAGAAGTGCTTCCTCAAGCGTTTGACGGCGGCGGCGACCGCCTGAAAGAGCGTTAAACGCATCATCCCCAGGGCGGTCATGAGGAACTTCTTGGGAAACGTATACGACTTTTAAGCCAGGCTTACGGACGATCTCGCCTGCATCGGGCTCAAGAACACCCGCCATCACCTTCATAAGCGTCGACTTGCCTTCACCGTTTCGGCCAGTTAAAGCAGCGCGAAGCCCTTTTGAAACGGAAAGAGAAACATTATCTAGAACAGGCGGCCCACCAAAGGCGAGAGAAACGTCTTTAAGCGAAAAAAGAAAATCACTCATATCAATTTATAATCAACGCTGTAAAACGAAAGCTCCACTTACTTTAACCCGGAATAAACGTAAGAGCGCACGTCTTCAGGCAAATACGGCACATT
>JAGBXE010000009.1 GCA_017629455.1 Kiritimatiellia bacterium | reverse complement strand
TATCGGCAATAACGTGTGGATAGCACCAAACGTTGGCATCTACGCTGCCGGCCACCCACTAGATGTTGAAGATCGCATCGCCGGTTGGGAATATGCGCACCCGGTGACAATTGGCGATAACGTGTGGATTGGAGGCTCGGTCTCGATTATTGGAGGCGTAACTATCGGGGAAAATTCCGTCGTTGCCGCGGGGTCGGTAGTTGTGCGCGACGTGCCACCCAACACTCTTGTAGCCGGCAACCCTGCACGCGTCATAAGGACTATTACTAAAGCAGACAAACTAAAATATGCCCATGCCCCTTGTGATATTGGCAAATAAAAAGCGTAGGCAATAAAAGTATACTAAAGGCAAACAATATGAAAGCATGGCTTCAACGCGTAAGCGAAGCGTCAGTAACCGTTGATGGAGAAACTATTTCCAAAATCGGAAAAGGTATTTTAGTCCTTTTAGGCGTATCGCCTGAAGATACTGAAGAAGCAGCTGATAAAATTGCCGAACGCATTCCAACAATGCGGATATTCGAAGACGAAAAAGAATTGATAAACCTTTCGCTTGAGGACGTAGGCGGCTCAATTATCGTTGTATCTCAATTTACACTCTACGCCGATACGGCACACGGCAGACGGCCCGGATTTTCAGGAGCAGCTAGGCCCGAAAAAGCCATGCCGCTTTACGAGCGCGTCGTTAAAAAACTCCGCGAGCGTTTAGGCGAAGAGCGTGTAGGCACTGGCAAATTCGGTGCCAACATGAAGGTTGCACTAGTCAACGATGGCCCCTTTTCGCTTGAATTGTTGGCCTAAACTTCCATTCTCAAGAGAAGCCTTTTTGATATAATACTTTCGTCATGCAAACGAACACAGAACACGTTCCTCTTCCTCTTAAGTACCGCCCCAGCACATTTAGTGATGTTGTAGGGCAAGAGCATGTTGTACGTACCCTTCGTCACGCAATTGAAGCTGGTCGCATCGCCAATGCATACCTTTTTATCGGCCCGCGCGGCATTGGTAAGACTACACTTTCACGTATTTTCGCAAAAGCTCTAAACTGCCAATCTCCAAACGGTGTTGAGCCATGTGGAAACTGCGACAATTGCAACGAAATTTCTGCCGGCAGATCTATCGACGTTACTGAACTCGACGCAGCATCCCATAATAAAGTCGAAGATGTAAAGCCGATTATCGAATCAGTCCATTTTAAGCCTGTCTCGTCGAAGTATAAAATCTTCATTATCGACGAATGTCACATGCTTACAAATTCGGCATGGAACGCGCTACTTAAAACGCTCGAAGAGCCGCCGCCGCACGTCAGATTTATTTTCGCAACAACCGAAGGCGACAAGGTTCTTGCTACGATTGTTTCAAGATGCCAAAGGTTTGACTTGCGTCGAATCCAGACAAACGACATCGCAGAGCGCCTTAAATATATTTGCCAAAAGGAATCAATCGAGGTTGAAGAAGACGCATTACTAGCTATCGCTCGCGGCGCAGAAGGCGGCATGCGCGATGCTCTCTCATCGCTAGATCAGCTCGTGTCGTTTAAAGGCGACAAAATAACTGAAGAAGATGCCCTCGGTGTTTTCGGGCTCGTAAGCCGCTCTGCACTTGAGGAACTTGCTGGCGCAATACTTGCGGGCGATACAGCAACGATACTTTCTTCAATCGATGCGTTTGATTCAGCCGGCAAAAACATGCGTCGCCTTTCGGGCGAACTCTTGCAGCATTTCCGCAATCTCGTAGTACTGCAAGCGCTCGGTCCAAAATCAAAATCTCTTACAGCTACTCCCGAGCAAATCAAAACCCTTGAGAAACAAGCTTCCGGGATAGACGCTGGGCGAGTGTTTCGCGTCTGCGATCAAATCGCAGAAATGGAAGACCGCTTAAGATACGTTTTAAGTGTGCGTACTCTTATTGAGATGTCTTTGATTCGCGCTTCTCGCCTCGCGACGACTGCTACAATTGACGAGCTATTAAAAGTTGTCCGCGAAGTAAAAAATAGCGCAGGCACTGCAACGCTCAGTGAAAAAGTGCAAACTGCAGCGCCGAAAGTCGAAAAGCCATCTGCGCCTAGCGCAGAGCTTAAGAGCGAACAAAAAGTTGCTTCTCCGCAAGAGGCTCCTAAAGCAACTTCAAACGACGAAATTCTCAACGACCCCACGCTTAACGATATCCTCTACGCTATTCCTGGCGCAACAATAACCGATATTAAGGGAGGCTCAAAATGATTTCATGTGGTTGGATTTGGATTTATGCTGGTCTCGCTCTTATGCTGCTTGAGCTCCTATCGCCAGGTGGGTTTGTGATAGTTTTCTTTGGTCTTTCAGCAATAACGGTCGGTGCGCTAAGGCTTCTAACAGGAAGCGCTCTCAATACCACATGGCAAATCGCTCTCTTTTCCGCTTTCTCAATAGCTTACATAGTGATCTTGCGAAAGTGGCTAAAGTCGATATTTGTTGGAGATAAGAGCGCCGATGCACCGTCCAGAGATGATTTTGTCGGCCGTATCGGTAGGATGACTCAGCCTGTAACGCCTGAAATTCCTGGCCGCGTACTGATCGGCGACTCTGAATGGAATGCAAACGCCGGTGAGTCAATACCCACCGGCGCGGCTGTCAAAGTTGTTTCTCAGAACAACCTTACTTTGACGGTTGAAGCCGTTTGATGACCGACTCAACTGCCTCAATACGGGCAGTCTCGGCATCCTTGCCCGCGTTGGAAGCCTTAAGAGCTTCAATGCGAGCGAGCGCCTTTTTCTTATCACCTGCTTCAGCATAGGAGCGTGCCGCACCAAGCTGCGCCGTGAGTGCAAGGTAATTTGAAGGATTGGCCTCTGCAAAAGCATCAAACGCCGCGGCAGCATCGGCATAACGGCCGAGCGCTTCAAGGCACTGAGCCTTACCAACAACGGGAATATCGGCAAAGCCTTCGGGAGCGCCTGCTGCAAACGAATCGTACTGTGAAAGCGCCTCTTCATAGCGGCCTGCATCGAAATAGCTCTTGGCAAGGCGCAACTTAAGAGCGCCGCACGAAGGGTGCGACGAGAAGCGCGAAACTGCTTCTTCGAGCTCTTCCACGGTAACGGCGTTTGTCAGAGCCGAGGACGCGGCATTTTCAGTCGACTGGCGATAAGCCTTCCAGCTGTACCACCCGCCGGCGACGACAACACCAACGAGCACAACGGCCAACGTTTGTTTGCCGTTTTTCTCCCACCATTCAATAAGGGGCAGCAATTCAGGATTCTTCTTTAGGTTCATTTGTGACTCCTTTCTCTTCGTATAAATCAGACCATTCGTTAAGAATTTTCTCGCTGCGTTTTTCAGCTTTAAGAACTATACGATTATAATCGAGCGCATCAAGAAAATCGCGATTATGAATAAAGCGGCGCTTACCTTTCGAAGGCGGCAAGGAAAGGCGGCGCATCGACTCCAGCAGCGTCACAGCGGTAAAATACGATGACTTTGGTATTTTGAGCGACTGCAACAAAATCTGCATAACGCGGCGGCTAGGATAAACACCCTCGGCAGGCTTTTCCGCGCGGAACATACTTGTCATCAAGACAGCCATGCGCAAACCATTCGACACTTCAAAGCCCTTTTCCTCCATCATCTTAGTATATTCATCTAAAACACGAAGGTACTTAAACGTCGATGAACGCACCCCACCGTCCTTTTTGATAAATTCGCTCAGCTCTGGCACAAGATCGCCGAGCAGCCCATACGTGTACATCTG
>JAGBXE010000052.1 GCA_017629455.1 Kiritimatiellia bacterium | reverse complement strand
GGAGGCAAAAGCCATTATTCTTAAAGAGGCGGAAAATGCCGCGACTGTCGGTTGGGGCGGCAGTGAGACGATTAAAGAAATAGGCGTGAGATCAGTTCTTGAATCTAGCGGTAAGACCATTCGCGAATATGAAACGATCATGGATCTCTTCCTTCTTTCTGCAAATGCGCTTACGGAAGACGGCATTATCGTCAACATCGACGGCAGGGGTAATCGTGTTGCCGCATCGATCTACGGGCCTAAGCGCGTCATATACGTTGTCGGGCGCAACAAGATTGTTGCCGGCGGCGTAATGGAAGCGATTGGCCGTGTGAAAAAGTATGCGTGCGCGCCCAATTGCCGTCGCCTTTCAAAGGATACCCCATGCGCGAAGATCGGTACTTGCGCTGATTGCGATTCGCCCGACAGAATATGTAAGGTGACGGCCATTTTCGACAGGTGTCCGACATTGACTTCAACGCTTGTTATTCTCGTCGATCAGGCTTTGGGTTACTAATTAATCTGCAAAAGGAAAAGGTTGTTATTTATGGCTATTGCGAACGGAAAGTGGATCGATCTTCAGATAAACGGGTACGCCGGAGTAGATTTCAATGCGCCCGGCCTTACGGTTGAAGCAGTAAAGGAAGTAACCGAGCGCCTTGAGGCGGACGGCACCGTCGGCTATATGCCCACTCTTGTAACGGGCGACCCCGAGATACTTATTGCGATGGTTCGAACAGTCATCGAGGCGCGGCGCAAATATGCGGTGTGCGAAAAGAATATTATCGGGTTTTTCTTGGAAGGGCCTTTTATTTCTCCAGAGCCCGGTGCCGTCGGTACACACCCGATTGAATGGGTGCGCGCGCCCGATATGGCGCTTTTCAACAGGTTTCAGGACGCGGCAGAAGGGCTCGTTCGGATGGTGAATGTGGCTGCCGAAATTCCTGGAATGCCAGAATTTGTAAAGGCCGTTTCTGATACTGGCGTTACCGTTGCTCTCGGCCATCAGCGCGCAATATCGCCCGAGGACATAGAGCCTTGTATCGCCGCAGGCGCTAAGGCCTTCACTCATCTTGGCAACGGTATTCCCAATGAGATCGGTCGCCACAACAACATCATCAATACGGCGCTTGTCGAAGACCGCGCGAGCGTCATGTTCATTCCCGACGGTCATCATTTGCCCGATACGATGCTTAAACTTTATACGCGCGCCGTGCCGATAAAGCGCCTCGTAGCCGTCTCGGATGCCCAGTACCCAGCAGGTATGCCTCCTGGAGAATATGAGGTCTGCGGAGCGCACGCGCGCCTTGAGGAAAATGGTCTACTCTGGAATCCTGCACGCAAATGTCTCGTCGGTGCGACAACGCCCATCGGCAAGTGCATGGAAAAACTTAAGGAGCGCACAGGGATAACCGATGATGAGTGCCGCGCAATCGGCCATGACAATCCTCTTGCTCTTGTGGGGCTTGCGTAAAATCAAATTTGTAAAATAAAAAAAAGAAGAAGGTGGACGATGTCAAAGTTTGTAACGTTCGGTGAGATAATGATGCGCCTGAATCCTGAAGGCTATCTTCGGTTTGTTCAGGCCGATAAGTTCGAAGTTTCATTCGGTGGTGGCGAGGTTAATGTCGCCGTGTCGCTTGCCAATTTCGGTCTCGATGCCGCGTTCGTCACAAAGATGCCCGACAATCCTCTGGGCGCTGCTGCGCGCAATGAAGTTAGGCGCTTTGGCGTAGACACTTCAAAAATCGTGTGGGGAGGCCCACGCCTTGGCATATATTTTGCCGAGAAGGGCGCTTCGCAGCGTGCGTCGAAAGTTGTCTACGACCGCGCAGGCTCATCAATGGCCCTTGCTACGCAAGATGACTTTAACTGGGCTGAAATTTTGAAGGGCGTTAAGTGGTTTCATTTTACTGGCATAACGCCTGCTCTCGGTGGAAAGTGCCCCGCCATTTGCCTTGACGCACTTAAATACTGCAAGAAGCATGGCATTACTGTAAGTTGCGATTTGAACTACAGGGCAAAGCTGTGGTCGAAAGAGGCTGCGCGCAAGTGTATGGCAAAGTTGGTTTCATACGTCGATGTTCTCATTGCCAATGAGGCCGATGCTGCCGACGTCTTCGGAATAGTTGGCAAGGGCTCCGATGTTGAAAGCGGAACTCTTGAAAAGGCAGGTTACGTTTCGGTGGCCGAGCAGCTTCACCGCCGCTTTGGGTGTGGCAAAATTGCTATTACCCTGCGCACATCCCTTTCTGCTTCCGACAATCTCTGGGCGGGGCTACTTTACGATGCTAAATCCAGCAAGGCGCACTTCTCGCGTGAGCATTCGCTCAGGATAGTCGATCGCGTTGGCGGAGGCGACAGTTTCGCAGGTGGGCTTATTTATTCGTTGGCGACAGGGCGCAAGTGCCAGGATGCAATTGAGTTTGCTGTTGCTGCTTCGGCGCTTAAGCATTCGATCGAACATGATTTTAATCATGTGAGCGTAGCTGAGGTTGAAAGTCTTGCGGCAGGCAACGGTACTGGCCGGGTGCAGAGGTAAATTTGTTTTATAGTGAGTTATGGATATGAATGTAATTTCGCGTACGCTTTCTGTGCTTGGCATTTGCGCGTTTGCCGCAATTGCAAACGGCCGTGAGGTAAAGCTTTCCGATTGGATGTTTTCGCGTAATGGCGGCCCGGCCGAACGCGTACGCGTCCCTCACGATTGGGCGATATCGGGTCCGTTTGATCCTTTTGCGCCTGGTGGGACTGGAAAACTGCCGTGGATTGCGGATGGCGTTTACACGGCGAAGTTCGTCCTTGATGAAGTTCCAGCTCACGCGCGTTTGGAGTTTGACGGCGTAATGGCCGATCCCGAAGTTTTCGTCAACGGAGTTTCTGTCGGCGGGTGGGATTACGGCTACGTTTCTTTCTGGTGCGATTTCACGCACGTTGCCAGAAAGGGCGAAAACGTCGTTGTCGTTAAAGCCTCGACGCGTCATCTCCAAAGCCGTTGGTATCCGGGCGGTGGCATATATCGTGAGGTAAAGCTTGTTACTGACGAGGCTGATTACGTGGTGCCTAGTTCTGTTTTTATACGTGCTAACTTAGATGAAAACAATCGCGCTACAGTAACGGCCTCTTGGCGCATGAGCCTTAGCGGCGAAAAGACAAAAACATTTACGGTCTTTGAACCTCGCCTTTGGGATGTTAATGACCCATTCCTTTACAAGATACAAATCGGCGGCAAAACTTACCGCTACGGAATTCGCAAGTTTGAATGGACAGTCGATGATGGTTTTCACCTTAATGGACGGCGAGTGCAGATAAAAGGAGTTAATCTTCATTCCGACCTTGGTCCACTTGGAATGGCCTTTGATGTTGATGCTGCAAGGCGCCAACTTCTTATCATGAAGGATATGGGCGTTAATGCAGTGCGCACGGCTCATAATGCACCTGCTTCGCAGTTCCTTGATCTTTGCGATGAAATGGGCTTTCTCGTGTGGGATGAATGTTTCGACAAGTGGAATGAAACTGCTGGCAGGCGCCCAGGGCAAAACCTTGAAGATTTCGTCGTGCGCAATTTAAAGCGTTTTGTCGAGCGCGACAGGAATCATCCTTCGGTAGTGTGTTGGTCGGTTTCGAATGAAATAGCGCCCAAGGGTACAATCTGGGGTGGCGCGGACGGCCAATCGCGCGAGCGCAACAAGCTCTTTCGCGATACTGTGCGCAAGCTTGATCCTACACGCCCGGTTACGGCGGGTCTTGCTTCGCTTTCGCTTCTTGATAGCGATTGTGTAGCCGACCTTGATCTGCAGGGCTGGAACTACGAGCACACCTACGCAGCGGCGCGTGCGAAGTATCCTTCTGTAGCGTTCGTCTATTCGGAATCAGCTTCGGCGCTTTCGAGCCGCGGCTTTTACCGCATTCCGCAAACGCGCGGCAAAACTGATTTTCCCGAGGATATAAGGCAAGTCGACGGCTACGATTTGACATCGGCCTGGTGCGGTGATATTCCCGATGTAGAGTTTAACCGCATTGACAACGACCGATATGTTGCAGGTGAATTTATATGGACGGGTATCGACTACATCGGAGAACCTAATCCTTTTACGTACATGGGTAGGCCCGACTGCTGGCCAGGGCCGCAGGTTAGCGAAGATACAAAGCCGCGCTCTTCGTATTTTGGAGCTGTTGATCTATGCTGTTTACCAAAGGATCGTTTCTGGCTTTACCGTTCGCTTTGGAACAAGAATGCTGAAACTGTCCATATCCTTCCGCATTGGAATTGGGAAGGAAATAAAGCTGCCCTTGAGCGCGGCGTTCCTGTCGTCGTTTACACATCGGGCGATAGCGCTGAGTTGTTTTTGAACGGCCGCTCGCTTGGCCGGCGCACAAAATTGAAAAATCTTCCGTCCTATTCGCTCGATTTTGCAGGCCGTAATCCCCCCATCGGCGATGTTGCAACAAACGCTTACTACGCAGTATGCGCGAAATACCGCCTGCGTTGGGAGGATGTGCCGTATGAGCCAGGCGAGTTGCGTGTCGTTGCCACGCGCGAAGGGTGCAAGATCGCAGAGGCTGTCGTGAGGACGGCGAGCGAGCCTGCGCGCATTGTCCTTTCTGAGGATCTGTACACGCCACTTGGCTCTAAAATGGCGTTCATAAAAGTTTCCGTAGCGGATTCCTCTGGCGTTCAATGTCCGCTCGATTCGCGCGAGGTATTTTTCAGTGTCGAGGGCGATGCGGAAATTGTCGCGGTGTGCAACGGTAACGCGATGGACTTCTCGTCGTTCGAAGACGTTTCAAGCCACAGGCTTTTCAATGGGGCTGCTGTCTTGTATGTCCGTCGCGGGCGTGGGAAGTCGGTTTTGACCGCTTCAGCTCCGGGTCTTGCGCCCTGCTCGTTCGGCCTGTGATTATCGCGGGGTGAAAACCCCGGGCCGAATGAGCAGGTGAAAGACGTTTCGGAATAAGAGTTATTTTTTGAGGAAAAGCTCGATTACCGGAACCGAGACGTCCGGCTTGAGAACCGGAAGCACTAGACCGCCGAAGAACTTCGTCTGATCTCCGCTCTGGCTGTGGCGTTTAAGCGGAGCCATAAGGAAAATCTCCGAACCGTCATGCAGGAACTGGGCGTATTCGACTTTGTCAAAAAATTCGATCGGTAGATATCCCATCGGGTAATCGTAAAGGTGGATGTAGAGTGCGTTCGTTCTCGGATTATAGGTTAGCGCCGTACCGTTGGGGGCCGTGAAACCGGCTGGAGGTTCGGTGCAGCCGTAGATGGAGCGTGAATTATAGCGCATCCACTTTCCGAGTCCTTCAAGCCGCTCCATGGCGCGATTGTCGAATTCGCCGCGGGCGGTGGGGCCTACGTTAAGAATGAGGTTGCCGCCGAATGAAACTGTGTGAGACAGAAGTTCCACGAGTTGCGGAACGCTCTTCCATGTTGCTTCGTCGCGGTAGTAACCCCAAGAGCCGGAGAACGTCTGGCAAGTTTCCCATGGCACGCGCTTGCCGCGGATCGTCGGCCATGTCTGCACTTTGAACTGTTCGGGGGTGACGAAATCCCAGCCGTCGTCCGTATCCATGAGATCGAGACGGTTGTCGATCATAATATCGGGATTGATGGAACGAGCCATCTTGACGAGTTCTACCGCATTCCAGTCTTTCCAGCTCTTGCCGTATTTCGGCTCTTTGGAGGTGTAGTCGAACCAGATGATGTCGATTTTGCCGTACCAGGTCAGCAACTCGCGGACCTGCGCGAACATGTATTCGCGGTACTTGGCCATATCGCGCCCCTCGTTGAGTTTGGCGTAGGACTCATCGGTGAAACCTTCTTTTGGTCTTAGTGGATGGGTGACGTCAATCGTGAAATCGGGGTGGTGCCAGTCGATGATCGAGTAGTAGAACCCAACCTTCAGACCTTCGGCGCGGCAGGCTTCGACGTATTCCTTGACGAGATCGCGCTTGAACGGGGTGTTGGTGATTTTGTAATCCGTCACCTTGGAATCCCACATGCAGAAGCCTTCATGATGCTTCGTGGTGAGAACCATGTATTTCATTCCCGCCTTTTTGGCCGCGCGAGCCCATTCGCGGGCATCAAAGAGATCGGGATTGAAGCGCGGAAAATACTTTTTGTCGTAGATTTCGTTAGGAATGTATTCGCGGTTTCTAACCCATTCATGACGCGCAGGCATCGAATAGAGACCGAAGTGGATGAACATTCCGAACCGGTCGTGCCGCCACCACGCCAAGCGTTCAGCCCGCCGCTCTTCTGTTTCATTGAAAATGCTTTTCGGAAGTTCGTCGGGAGAAACCCCATAAGCAAGCGCCGAACCGGAAATAACCGCCGCAGCTAGTACAGATTTAAACATATTAGATTTTCCTTCTTTTGTGTTTTTTTAAGTCTATCACATTTTCGATGAAAGGGTGTCAACTTCGGCGCACCTGTAAAGGGTGCTGCGGCAAGAAGTAGCTTAAATCTGCCGCGGGTTGCCGAGAGGGGGGCGTTTTGGTAGAATACCGAAGTAAAATTAAGCAGCGGCCGCAGGCCAAGGAGAGAGAACATGACTATCAGCAAGTATTCGTTTGGCATAGGAGATCGTTTTGCGCATGAGGGCGTTAATCTTCTTAAGGCGCTTATCGCCGCGGAAAAGAAGTTTGGCGTTCATTTTACGCCCGTGTGGAACAAGTCGAATCGTGAACACACGATTATCGGTACGGAGCCAGCTTCAACGCGCGCCGAGGCCGATGCTGCAGTTAAGGCTCTTGGTTATACCGACCAGTATTTTTGCGATGCCGACCACATCAATCTCGGCAACGTCGACAGGTTTATCGAGGCGTGCGATTTCTTTACGATCGATGTTGCCGATGCAATCGGCAAGTCCGGCACGGTTGAAGAGCGCTACAGCCCTGCTGTGAAGGAAGCGGCTAAGATTTACCGCCACATCGCCGAACGTAAGGGGGCCGATAATTTCGTCACAGAAGTTTCGATGGACGAAGTTGAAATTGCCCAGACTCCTGAGGAAGTGAAATACATTCTGACGGGCCTTGCCAAGGAGAATGTTCCTGTTCAGACATTTGCGCCTAAATTCACCGGCCGCTTCAACAAGGGCGTCGATTACGTCGGCGATGTCGATCAGTTCGCGCGCGAATTTGAAGAAGACCTTAAGGTTGTTCAGTGGGCGGTTAAAGAGCTTGGTTTGCCGTCGAATCTCAAGCTTTCGATTCACTCTGGCTCAGATAAGTTTTCGATCTATCCTATTATGGGTCGCCTTATTCGCCAGTATGATGCAGGCATTCATATTAAGACTGCCGGCACCACGTGGCTTGAGGAAATTATCGGTCTTTCTCTAGCTGATCCAGCGGCGCTTAAGCTCGCTAAGCGCATTTACCGCTCGGCGCTTCAGCGTATGGATGAGCTTACAATCCCGTATGCTTCTGTTATCGATGTCGACAAGGCTAAACTCCCTGACCCCGATACGGTTGACGCGTGGGATGCGCAGACCTTTGCCAAGACGCTTCGTCACGATGAAGACGAGCCTCTTTACAACTCGTCGTTCCGTCAGCTTATTCACGTTTCGTTCAAGGTTGCAGCAGAACTCGCCGATGAGTACATCCCTGCTCTTGAGCGCAGTGCCGACGTGATCGGCCGTGAAATTGAGGCCAATATCGGCGAGCGTCACGTAAAGCGTCTTTTCGCGTGATAAAATCTGTTGCAGAAATTGGCAAGAAGATGGACGCACTTGGGCTCTGGGATCTCCTAGAGCCGTTCAACTTCGCTGTCAAGCCGCGCGGAACGGTATTTCCTTATTTCTGCTCGGTTTTTAAAGATCGCAACCCTCGCATCAAGATGCGTTTCTTGATGCTTGAGGGTTGGCAGACGCTGCACGATTTTGTTCGCACAAGGTGCGATAATAGTTTCGGCTTCTATTCTACGCCGTCTGAAATGCCACACTTTGAGCTTGTGGTTTTTTCAGATTCAGAAGCGAAGCTCTTCCGTCATGATACCGGTTATCAGCCGCGCGAGGTTGAAGGGCCAAGCCTAGAGCTTGCGCTTAAAATCCTTTGGGAAGCTTACGGTGTTATGCTCCGTGTAGAGGTCGATAACAAGCTTCCCCTTAAGTTTGCCGATTCACGCGCTATTTTCGCGCGCGTTGAACGTGCGCCGCTTGAGTGGTCGGATGAGCCGCTTGTTATCCCCGATCCTCCGCCTCATGTCGAAAAGATCTCTTTCCCCAAAGCCGATTTGCGCGCTGCTAAAGATATTCCGATCGATGCGAATGAGGCAGTTGAGGTCGATTTTTCAATAGTTCCTGGTCTTGTCACAAAAGAGCAACGTCCGCGTAGCGTTTATTCGCTTACGCTTGCCGATGCAAAGACAGGCATAGCTTTTCACGAAAGCCACGTTTCAATTGCTCCTGGCGGATCATTGCGCGGAGTTTGGGAGGAGATGCCTTCGCAGGTATTAAAAGCTCTCATACAGCGAGCGCGGATTCCGGGCGCTTTGAAGGTGCGCTCAGCGCGCGTCTTTCGTATGTTGCGCCCTCTTTGTATCGAATTGCCGTTCAAGCTTTCGTTGCACGATAAGTTCGACCATTTGCCTCCAGGGCAAAGTGGTGCAAAGCCAACTTCGTAAAGGAGTAAATTAATGAATGTCAAAACTGAAGAAGAACTTTCAGTGGCCGTTGCAACTGGCGATGTGCTAGTTGATTTCTGGGCTCCTTGGTGCGGCCCATGCATGATGATGTCGCGCATAATTGAAGAACAGCTTGCGCCGTCCATGCCGCAGCTTAAGGTCGTTAAAGTTAATATCGACGAAGCTCCAGAGCTTGCTGCAAAATTCGGTGTTATGTCAATACCGGCTATTTTCTGTTATAAGAACGGAGTTAAGGGTGCTTCGTATGTCGGCGTTACTGATGCTGCCGAGATAAGGAGGAATTTTGCCTAGCCGTATGCGTTTAGTTTCTCTCGATCTCGACGGCACGCTTCTTGATTCGCAAAAACGCCTTTCAGAAGTCAATGCCGCGGCACTTAAGCGAGTAGCGGATCAAGGTGGCTTTGTAGTTCCTACGACAGGGCGCTTTTTCGGAATGATGCCCGAATCTGTGCGCAATCTTCCTTTTGTTCGTTACGCTATTACGTGCAATGGTGCCCAAGTTTACGACCGCCTCACCGATCAGGCTGTCGCGCGCGAAGAGATTGAGCTTGATAAGGCTGTTGAGATAATGAAAGTTCTCGATGGCTTTGATATTATTTACGATTGTTACCGCAACAATTGGGGCTGGATGACGCGTTCTCTGCAAGAGAAGGCTCCTGAATATGCGCCAGATGAGCATTACCTCAGGATGGTGCGCGACTTTAGAAATCCAGTCGACGAACTTAAGGCGCATCTTCTTCAAACGCGTAGCGAGGGCGGCGTTCAAAAGATTATGCTTTTCGTGCGCGGCGGCTCTGAGGCTGCTAGTACGCTAAAGGCAATAAGCGAGGCGGTCGCGAGCAAGTTTCCTGATGTGTGCATCACTTGCTCTACGCGCAACAATCTTGAGATTAATTCTGCTGGCGCGCACAAGGGCAATGCTCTTGGCAAGCTGGCCGAACACCTTGGTTTTACGCTTTCTGAATGCATGGCTTTTGGCGATGGGCGCAACGACATTACGATGATAAAAGCGGCAGGAGTTGGTGTTGCGATGGGTAATGCTGTTGAAGATGTAAAGCGCGTTGCCGACTTAATTGCACCCACAAATGACGAAGATGGTGTTGCGCGTGTAATTGATCAGTACTTTTTGGTATAATATAACGCGTTTCGATTAAGGCTGTCCCGTGGTGTAGTGGCCGCACAGGGGTTTTTGATACCCTTAGTCCTGGTTCGAATCCAGGCGGGACAACCATTTTGCTGCGATTCCATCGGAGGGGTGATACGGCATGATTGCGCTTTCAGAGGTTCTTGAGACGAATAAGATGATTCTCGAGGAGAATCTCGATGTCCGTACGATAACGATGGGTATATCCCTGTTGGACTGCGCCGATGCGTCCATTTCCAAAACGTGCGACAATATTTACGAAAAGCTTATGCGCCTAGCAGGTCGCCTTGTTGCCACGGGCGATGAAATTGGCCGCGAGTTTGGTGTTCCCGTCGTAAATAAGCGCGTCTCCGTTACGCCTGTAGCGTTGGTCGGCGCAGCCTCTGCCAAGAAGCCTGCCGATTTTGTCCGCATCGCCAAAGTGCTCGATCGCGCCGCGAAGCGCTTGGGTGTAAACTTTATTGGTGGTTATTCGGCAGTCGTTTCCAAGGGCATGACGCCTGCCGACGAATTGCTTATTCGCTCAATCCCCGAGGCCATGGCCACAACAGAGCGCATTTGTTCGTCGGTTAATGTTGGCTCAACAAAGACAGGCATCGATATGGATGCCGTGCGCCTTATGGGCGAGATTATAAAGGAGACTTCGCGGCGTACTGCCGAGCGCGATTCGATTGGGTGCGCAAAACTAGTTGTCCTTTGTAATGCCCCCGACGACAATCCTTTTATGGCCGGCGCTTTCCACGGCGTAACAGAAGGCGATGCCGTAATCAATGTCGGCGTTTCCGGCCCTGGCGTAGTCAATCGCGTTTTGAAAAGTTCGTGCCGCGGCGTTTCGTTCGAGACGCTCTGCGAGACAATCAAGCGCACAGCTTTTAAAATTACTCGCGTGGGGCAGCTTGTCGCGCAAGAAGCATCGCGTCGTTTGGGCGTTCCCTTTGGGATTATCGATTTGTCTCTTGCTCCCACGCCTGCAGTGGGCGATTCTGTTGCTGACATCTTAAAAGAGATTGGCCTTGAGCATCCTGGTGCGCCTGGCACGACGGCAGCTTTAGCGCTTTTAAACGACAATGTCAAAAAAGGCGGCGTGATGGCTTCGTCGTATGTCGGCGGCCTTTCCGGTGCGTTTATTCCAGTTTCCGAAGATCAGGGCATGATCGATGCCGTAAATGCCGGCGCGCTTACTATTGAAAAGTTGGAGGCGATGACTTGCGTTTGCTCGGTGGGCCTTGATATGATTGCCATTCCCGGCGATACGCCAGCTTCCACAATATCGGGCATAATTGCCGACGAAGCCGCCATAGGTATGGTCAACGCTAAAACTACAGCCGTGCGCATTATTCCTGTTGCCGGCAAGAAGGTTGGCGACAGCGTTGAGTTTGGCGGTCTTCTCGGTTACGCACCGGTGATGAACGTCTCTAAATTTTCGTGTGCCGATATGATCGCGCGCCAAGGGCGTATTCCTGCGCCGATTCACAGCTTCAAAAACTAATTTTTGGTTTTCCGAATTTATTTTCTCCGATATGAAGATTAAGAAAGCAATCGTTCTCGCGGCAGGTCATGGTACGCGTTTGCGTCCTTTTACCTGTGCTACGCCCAAACCTCTTATGCCGGTGTGGGGCGAGCCGATGCTTGGGCGCATTGTCGCTTTGTTGCGCTCGTGGGGTGTTGATGATATAGCCATAAACACGCATTGCTTACATGAGCAAGTTAAGGCGTGGGCCGACGGGTATCGCCGCGGGGCGACAGCAGCTGGCGATAAAGTCAAAGTTAAGGTTAGCTACGAGCCTGAAATTTTAGGTACGGGCGGCGTCCTTAATCCCTTGCGCGAATGGATTGGTGATGAACCGTTTTATCTCGTTAATGGCGATATCGTAGTTGAGAATGCGCCCGACCCCGCGTCGAAGGTTCGCAATTTCGAAAGCCCCAGCATCATTGGTTGCGCGCTTGTTACCGAGGCTGGTCCTCGTACGATAGAGGTTGAGCCAGAGTCGGGCTTTGTTACTAATTGGCGCAGTGATGATGCAGGGTGGGACGGTACTTGCACATATTGCGGCATTTCAGCTCTTAAGCCCGAGATTCTGAAATTCGTAAAGCCTAGCGGCTTTTCTTCGATAGTTTCAGCGTACGAAGAAGCGATGATGCGCGGCAAGTTCATGAAGGCGGTAAAAAGCCGCGAGATGCTTTGGACTGATGCTGGCACAATTCCTTCATATATCGATCTTAATCGCGATGGCGACGATAACTCGTTCGCTGATTTTCCGCAAGTGAAAGCCGCTCTCGAAGCCGTCCATGCTGGCGAGCGCGTCGAGTTTCTTGGCGCACGCGGCAGTGAGCGCGTCTTCTTTAGGTGCGATAAAGGCGTAATCATTCTCTACGATGACGGCAACCGCGATGAGAACGGCCTCTATGCTGGTCACGCGCGTTTCTTGGCGCAAAAGGGCGTAGCGGTGCCTGAGGTTCTCGCTGATCTAACTGCGATAAAGACGCTCGTTTTATCCGATGCCGGCATCGAAAGGCGCATGTCCAAAGAAGAGTATGCGAAGGTAGTTGAGGGGCTTGCTGCATTTAATGCGCTCGGTGCCGATCCCGAAATTTTAAACCTTGATATGCTTCCTAGCTTTGATGAAGAAACATGGCAGTGGGAGCGTAATCTTTTCGAGAAACATTGCTTAAGGTCTCGTTATTCGCGTGAGATGTCGCCTAAAGTGGCAGAGGAGTTTTCTGCCGTTGCCGCGCTTCTTGAGAATGAACCCAAGGCTTTGGTGCACCGCGATTTCCAATCAACGAACGTACTTTGGAAAGACGGCGAATATCGCTTTATCGATTTTCAGGGTATGCGCTTTGGGCCTGCGGCATACGATTTAGCTTCGCTCGTTTACGACCCTTACGCAGTTCTTTCCGACGAAGTGCGAGATTCGCTCGTTTCGCTTTATGCCGAGAAGTCAGGCCGCGCCGAGATAAAGAAGATACTTCCTTTTGCCGCGGTGCAGAGGCTTTCGCAATGTCTTGGCGCGTACGGCAGGCTTGCAAGTGTTGGCCAGCCCCAGTTTGGCCGCCACGTATTGCCGGCGCTCAAAAATCTCCGCCACGCAGCAGCGGCAGCTGGTCTTTCTGCTATTGAGCAGTTAGCGTCCGAGCTTATTACTGTAGAAGAGTCTCTTCATAAGCGCTCATCATCACAGCATCATCATTGATACTGCATGGCTTCGTTTCGCGAGTTTCTTTGTAGCGTCAAAGCGTCGGCGTGCCGGCGAAGCGAAACGGTAGAAACAGCGTCGATGGGCGTAAAGCGCGTTTTCGAAGCGTATGATTTAGGTGAAGATACTTTTATTTTTGAACGCGGCGTCTCTCGCACGCTTAGCGGAAGGCCAAGTGTTCTAGTCGTCGAAAAACGCATTTTAGGCGCTTCTCAGCGTGGGCGTGTTATGACGGTTACGACTGGCAATCATGCAGTTGCCGCAATGCCGCTTCTTGACGGGCGCTTCTGGAAACTTTCAAAACTTCCTTCTGAGCGCAAAAGCGATGTGATGACAAATTCAGTCATCTGCGCCAATGTTGTGCGCGGCTGTGTCGAAATATCTCAGCGCGAAGTTTCGACTGCTGCAGTTCTTAAGTGCGACGAGTGGTTACGCCATACGCTCGATTTAGGGCTTGAGGGCGTAGTTATGGCTGAGAGAAATGTTTCAGTTCTCGATCATCTGCGCAAGCTCGGGCAGGAATGGCGTGTAAAACCTTTAGCCTGGTCAGAGGCGGAGATTCGTGCTGCGCTTGCTTCTTCTAAAAAGCGCATCTCGACGAAGCTCGTTTATTTTCATTCTGCAATCGGCGTTCACTTTATTACGCTGCCGGAATTTCGCCGTTTTGCCGCGCTCGCCGAGACGGATCCGCAGGCATTTGTCGAAGGTCTTAAGGAGCTTGTCGGCGTGTATGAAGGCGGAGCGCCCCTTGCTCGCCAGCCAAAGCACCGTGGCCATCACGAGATTGAATTTTTTGGGCTTCGCCGCGGTACGGCCATTGAAACGCTCGTACCTGCTGTTGAGGCGCTGGCCGCAGAAATTGCTTCCGGTCGTGCAGGGCACCTTAGCGTAATACAGCGCGCGCAAGAAACGTGCGATTTGTACTTTTCGCTTTTAGCGCGTCCAGAGTTCGGCGACGAGGCATCGGTAGAGTTTGCCGAAACTCTCTATATGCACATTACAGGCGAGGTTTACGCCGTCGCGGGCGGCGGTGCTACGCCAGCGTTTGACGATAGGCGCACGGCTCTTCCTGGCGCAACATTTGTCCACGGGCGTGCGCAATTGCATCCAGGTGCCGATGAGCGCACGGAAGTGTTGCTTTCCAATCTTCGCGGCATGATGTCGAAGGACGAGCGTATCGAATACGCCAACGTTTACGAAATAAGAGGCGAGGAAGATTCTCTTATTCTTGGGCGCGGAGCTACGCGCGAGGTTGTCTACAAGACCGACAGAAGGCCAGTAGAATACGCTCTTGTCGAAAAGCGTCTTTCAAGCGCCGCGGAAGGGTACGCGCCTTATATGCTTTCGCGCATTGGCGCGTTGCGTTCTCTCGGGGTGTCGTTGAGCGACTATTATCACCTTCTTAAACGCCGCCCCGGCACTGGGCGCGGAGTGAGCGAGTATTACATCAGAAGCCGCTGCGAGGGCGAGCCGCTCGATTCGATCCCTGCCGATTATTTCCGTAGTGCCGACGGCTCTGCTGCTGAAGAGCGCGAGGTGGTTCTCGGCTTGGCCGCGCTTATGGGCGATGCTGCCGCGCAGAACATGGCGATGAAGAAGTACGACCCAGCTTCGAAAAGTCCGCTCTTTGGTATCGGCAAAGAGATATACGATTTTGAATACGACTTAGT
>JAGBXE010000051.1 GCA_017629455.1 Kiritimatiellia bacterium | reverse complement strand
TGCTTTCATGGGCATACGCATTGCCCTATGATTTACGAAAAGCAATTAGGGGCGGTTTACAGGATAGATGCGCAGGATTTTACGCTTCCGTTGGGGCGCAAATATTTTATAAACGTAGGTTCGGTCGGGCAGCCGCGCGACGGAGATCCGCGCGCCGCGTATGCCTTGTATGATCCTAAGGCGCGCAAGATTCGTTTCCGCCGCATAGAATATGATGTCGCCGCTGCGCAAGAGCGCATAAGGTTAGCGGGGCTTCCCGAGCGCTTGGCCGAGCGCTTGGCGGTAGGTCAGTGATTTTATTTATCCACGTTCTAAGATTTTTGCGGAATGTCAGACGTAAAGGAATGGTTCGTAAGAACTGACGACGGCAAGGTTTATGGTCCTGCGGGAATTGCCTCTCTTATTGAGTGGGTTAAAGACGGCCGCATTGAGCCTTCGGGCTTTATCTCGCGCGATCGCATCAATTGGTCGCCAGCGCAACTTATGCCTGAGCTTGAGATGGAGTGGCTCGTTGAAACTGAACCTGGTAAGGTATTTGGGCCATTTAATCGCGCGCTTTTAATTTCGCTATTTGAGAAGAAATCGGTACCCGAGACGGCCAAGGCTTATAGGCTTCATAAGTTTTCTGTTGAGCAAGACCCTCCGCCTGTGGAGAAGATTGTTGAGGTCGAAAAGGTTGTCGAAGTTGAGAAGATAGTTGAAGTTGAGAAAATAGTAGAGAAAGTTGTTGAGGTAGAAAAGGTCGTTGAGAAGATTGTTGAAGTGCCGGTAGAGAAAATCGTCGAGAAAATCGTCGAAGTTCCTATCGAAAAGATAGTTGAGAAGGTTGTAGAGGTTGAACCCCCTGCGCGAACGGAAATTGTCGTACCGGAGGTTATTGAACCTACTGCGAGTGTTCCGCCGCAAAAATCGCTAGGGTCTATTTTCGGGAATCTTGATCGTGAAGGGCTGGCAGCTCTTGAGGCGGCTGCTCAACGCGAAATTGCCATGGGTCGCGGGAGGTTCTCTCAGGCGTTGAATATTTTTGGGAGGAAGCGCTAATGGGCGAAGCGAAATGGTATTTGCGTACGCAGGATGAGACGTTCGGTCCAGAGACTGAAGAGAAGCTCATTTCATGGGCAAAGCTAGGCCGTATTCAGCCAGGGCAAGAAGTCTCCGACGACAACATTGTTTGGCGCCGCGTTGAGGATGTTGCGTTTTTGGATATGCGCTTTTCAATCGATATTGGCGATGGCAATGCGCGCGGCCCGTTTAATCGTGCCGCGGCAGAAGCGCTTTTAGCGAGCGGGCGTCTGCCGCCAACTTCTACGATGATTGAAACCCGTGCGCCATTTGAGGAAGAGAAAGTTGAAGAAGAGCCTCAAGACCTACCGCCGAGTGAAGTTCAAGTTGAGGAAAGGGTCGTCGAGAAAGTTGTCGAAGTGCCTGTAGAAAAGATAGTTGAAAAAGTAGTTGAAGTTGAGAAGGTGGTTGAGAAGGTCGTTGAAGTTCCCGTAGAAAAGATTGTCGAGAAGGTTGTCGAGGTTCCGGTCGAAAAGATAGTCGAGAAAGTCATAATTGACGAGACGCGCGTAAAGGAGTTAGAAGGGCTTTTAGAAGAAGAGCGTCGTCACACGGCCGATCTTCAACGGCGCGTTGATGAGGTTTCTAAGAATGCGTCTGAAGCTGCTAAGATGGCTGCTGAAAGAGAGGCCGAGTTTAATGCAAAGTCGGCCGAATACGCATCTCTTAATGAGAGCTTAAATGCTCAATTGCGTGACGCAGAAGAGAGAGAAGCAAAATACGACGAGCAGGTAAAGCACCTTGAGGATGAGTTGCGCAGGTTGCCGCAGGCGGCGAGCGAAGTAGCTGATATTCAAGTCGCGATTCATTCTATAATGAAATCCGAGGCCGATGATTTGTCAGCGGCGCTTGAAGCAGAAGAGCGTGAGTTTAAAGATCTTTCGCGCCGTCATACAGAACGTGTTGACCGCCTTCTGGAGCGCAAGCGCGAAATATTGCGCAGGTCCGGCCCTAATATTGAGGAGATGACGCGCAAGGCCTTGTTTGAGCGGCCTGAAGATCCGCGCACTGCTCAATTGCGCAAAGAGCTCGAAGATGAGCGTCGTTTAAGCGAGCGCTACAAGGTTGAGTTCGAGCGCAAGTCACGCGAATTTGAAGAGTTTGTAAGCCGTCAAAGGACAGAAGAGCGCCGCGCCATGGAGAGCATGAAAGACCTTTCGCAGTTGCGGTATGAGGTCGAGTCGTTGCGCGAGCAGTTAAACAAGCGTGAAAAGGAGCTTGTTGAAGAGCGGCAGCGCAATGAGGAGATTCAGCGCCAGCAAGCTACACGCCAGCAAACTCTTATGGCGAGGATTGCATCATTGGAATCGCCCTCAATCGGCACAACGCAGTCGCTTTCGACAAATCAAAGTCGTGAAGCAAAGCAAGTTAAATTGCCAGGTTGGATGAGGTTAGGGCATTGATACATGTAGCATTAGTTGCCGTACTGGCTGTTCTTTCCATATGGGATTATCCTTCGCGTCAGAGGGAACACGCATCCTTGCGCGCGAAATTCATTATGGCAATGCGGATAAAGGATGCCGCAGCCATGGAGAAAGTTTGCCGCAGAGGTGTGGCGCTTCTTCCTGATGATCCAACATGGCACTACAATTTAGCTTGTTCGTTAGCATATTATCCTAAACGTAAAAAGCAGGCTCTTGATGCGTTAGAAAAGGCGATTGATTTAGGCTTTCGTGATGCCGGCGCGATAGCAAACGACGTCGATCTTAAGCGCTTAACTTCAGAGCGTAGGTTTGAAGAGCTTATTTTATACGCAAAGGAGATGTCGAGGCGCCCGCTTATGTTCGGCCCTATGTCCACCGTTGATGCAACGGGGGTTTTCGGGAAGATGATTTTCTTGGGCGAGCAGAATATGGGGTGGGATTTCGACTACGGTTGCTTCGTGGCGAAGATGAAGATGGCCGTTGCTTCTGCTGGTGGGAATACTGGTGATATTTATATGAACCGTGACGGCGGCCATTCGCCAATTGATCCAGCGGCATTTCCTGGGCTTACGGTGGTGCGTCTAGATGCAGAAGGAAGGGCTCGGAAAATGGATTTAGATTATCCTAATATCCTTTTCCCGTATCCTGTTTTTGGTAATGCTTCTAGGGCGCTTTTGAGAGGGGAAAATTGGCGCTCACTCCCACGTGCAATGATGACTTCGCACAGATGGCACATGAATAAAATGGCGAAGTTTTATCTTTCAAATCAGATTTGGGCGTTTCCGTCGCACCAAGATACTCCGCCAGTTGGAACGAATGCAGATGTTTTTGCATCTATCGCACCGTATTGGCTCGTTACTGCCGGGC
>JAGBXE010000050.1 GCA_017629455.1 Kiritimatiellia bacterium | reverse complement strand
AGCGTCAAACGGCCAGCAAGGATCGGGTTTAAACCGATCATATGCTTTAAAATAGTCGACTTTCCGCAACCAGAACCGCCAAGTAAAAAGAATATCTCTGAACGGAAAACATCAAAACTAACATCGTGCAGAATAACTGCGCCGGGGTAACCTGCGTCAACGTGCGAGAGCTTGATTATCGATTCTGCCATTGGCATCGGCTAAATCCCCATCTTGCCCCACACGTAAAGTATTACGGCAATTACACCGTCGAGAAGCGCAATGGCAACAATGGAACCTACAACGGCAGACGTTGCGGCTTTACCTACCCCATCGGCCGTAGATTCTGTGCGCATACCAGCTGAACAGCCTATCAAGCCAACGACCGCACCAAAGAGCATCGACTTTAGAAGACCGAAAGTAATCATGCCGGCAGTTGATATTCCCTTAACGTGCGCCCAATATACCTCGGGCGGAATTCGCATAGCCGAAAGAACTATCGCGCCGCCGAATAGACCCGTAAGCTCGGCAAATATCGTCAGAACAGGCATTGCCAAAACCGCCGCCACAACACGCGGCATTACGAGAAACCTGACAGGCGGCAAGCCCATAGTAGTTAATGCATCAAGCTCCTCGTTAACCTTCATCGTGCCTATCTCGGCAGCAAAAGCACTACCCGTGCGCCCAGCAAGAATAATCGCTGTAATTATTGGGCCTAATTCCCTAAAAAGCGCGATTGCGAGCATATCGGAAACGTAAACTTCGACAGCAAACATCTTAAGGGCGGCTGCACATTGAAAGGCCAAGATAACGCCTAAAAGAAAGCCTACTCCAGAAGTGACAGCCAAGCCATCAAACGCTGCGCGTTCAAATGCAAGCGCACAATCACCCAGCCTAAAACGGCGCGGAAGAAAAGGCATCATGCACGCTTCGACCGTAGCCTCCCCAATAAAGGACGCCTGCGAGAGAAATTCATTCCACCTTATTGCGATGAAACGCCCAAGCCTCTCAAAGGGATTCATTGGCAAGTCTCTTAAATGCGTCTTCGAACGCCTCGCTGACAGCCTTTGAGAACGCGGCAGAATAATTGCCGTCAGTTGCGTCAGCTGCTCCTGCGCCAAGAAGATTTGCTACTATCGTTCCTCTACGGACAAAGCGTACAGAAATTTCAGTTATAGCGCGGCGCGTTCCCGAAACGCGGCAATCGAGCGCAAGCTTTTTAACGGCAACTTCGACATCAATGTCGCTGTCAACCGAAGAGCCAGACGAGACTACTTCAGAAAAAATTCCGCTTGCCTCAAGAGCTTCAAGAGCAAGGGCTTTAATTAGCTGGACCGGCGCGCCCGCATAAACGTTATACGAATCAAACGCCATGGAACCGTCGGATCTTAAGACAGATATCTCCGGGGCCGAATATGGCGCTCTTATTTCAACTAATAATAGCCGCGCGACATTACGCCCAGATTTCGGCAACATCTTGCGCTCTGAAACGTGTTCAATATTCCATTGCTTCGGAGCCTCCACTGACGACATCAGGCACCCCGAAGCAAGCATCAGCACAAAAAGTGCAGTGATTATTCGTATGCTCATATGATGATATTATCGAGATCGGGTATTTTAGAAGCTACGGCCTGACGGCACTTTTCAACAACTTCGACTGCTGTTGCTCCGCCGCCAAGAGCGCACACTACATCGCTAATTTCATTCAGGTCTTCGCGGGAAAGGCGCGAAAAGAGTTTTGCCAAAACTGGAATATACGTTGTCGACATTGATAAATGATCGACACCAAGAGCCGCCCACAAAAGCCCAATAAGAGGATCAGAAGCCGACACGCCGCAAACAGAAACGGGAATAGAATGTTTCTTAGCTGCCGCAACCGTCATGCGAACAAGCGAAAGGACGGCAGGATTGGCAGGCTGATAAAGGTGCGCAACAGATTCATTGCCGCGATCAGCAGCAAGCGTATACTGCACAAGATCATTAGTTCCGATAGAGAAGAAATCAACCTTTGCGGCAAACGCCTCGGCATTGAGAGCAGCCGAAGGAACTTCAACCATCATCCCTACAGGGATCGAACGGTCATACGCCACACCTTCGGCATCAAGCTCGCGCTTAACTTGCTCAAGCACTTCAGCGGCGGCATCAATCTCTTCAAGGCACGCAACCATTGGATACATAATGCGAACCTTACCGAACACTGATGCACGCAACACTGCACGAAGCTGCGTTTTGAGAACTTCGGGGAATGAGAGCAGATACCTAATTGAGCGATTGCCCAAAAATGGATTAGGCTCCGTTGAAACGCCACGCATCGCCTTGTCGCCGCCTACATCGAGCGCACGGATAGTAACTTCACCGTCGGGATCGAGAGTAGAGGCAAGCTCGGCAACTTCTCGATATGCGATAAACTGCTCTTCTTCAGTAGGCTCGCGATCATGGCCGATCCAAAGGTACTCGCTACGGTAAAGCCCGATTCCCCTAGCACCATGTTCGCGAAGGCTCTCGGGCGGTACGCCTTGATGGAAATTGGCTAATAGCTTTACTTGCGAGCCGTCTTTAAGCGTGCCTGCAGGATAAACTAATGACGCTTCTTCGTTTAATTCGCGCTGACGCTCGACGAGATCCCTGAAAGAGAGAACTGACGAGACACTAGGGCGCAAGGTGACTATACCATTGGTGCCATCAAGGAGCATCGTCTCGCCGGGCGAGACTTGAGATGTAACATCCCCCAGCCCAGAAACGGCAGGAACGCCCATTGCACGCGCAAGCAGCGCCACATGACTTGTACTTGAGCCACCATTAAGCGCAAAGCCCAAAACGCTGTTACGCGGCAACCTGACCGTTTCAGATGGCGTTAAATCATTGGCAACAATAATCGAAGGAACATCGGGCGAAAGAACTGGCTCTGCCCCCAACCCTGCAAGAATGCGCAAAATACGCCGCTCAAGATCATCGAAATCACGTACACGCTCGCGAAAATAAGGATCGTTCATCCGCTCAAAACTGGCTCGTGCGCTGTCAACGGTGCGGCGCACGGCAGCTTCTGCGTTCAAACGGTCTTTACGAACCTTATCCTCGGCTTGTTGAGCCAGAATCGGATCTTCAAGAATCATCAAATGACTCTCAAAAACACGCTCTGCCCCACTGCCGCTTCGCTCACGGACTGCAGCAATAAGAGTTTCGAGATCGCGCTTTGTCTCCCTGGCGGCGTGCTTTAGACGCATTAATTCGTCTTCGACGCGCTCTGGAGGCACGAGATACTCGGGAATAGGCACATCGCCCTCACCCCTGTAGATGAAAACGGGCCCGACGGCAAACCCACGCGCCGTCGCAAGCCCTGTCATCTTCACCGTTTGAGGGCGTGTACTCATTT